>CAZKMO010000057.1:0-19192 GCA_964554015.1 uncultured bacterium | reverse complement strand
ATATCAGAATTCCAAAAATGTATTGCCAGCCAATAATTGAGGCTGCAGAATAGGTATTGTTTTTTTCAAGGTTTGAAAAAATTTGTTTTCCTTCTGCTAAAAACCAAGTCCCATAAATCAAAAAAAGCCAAATGATAGAAAATAGTAAAGACAAAATGAAATGTATAGAAATGAAAATTAAAACCGGTAACCTACCAAATGGTACCTTTTTACAGATAAACCAAATCACAATACTTAATAAAGCATAGGGAAAGTTGGTTTGGAATGATATAAAGAAACCTAATAGAAAACTAACCTTTACATTAAAGCAAAATAAAAAGGCATAAAAAATAGTCCAAAACAGCCAAATCAGAGCAGTATAAAAAGCAAACTTTTTATTAAATTTTTTCAATAGTGACATTATATTTATAACTTAAATATTATTGATAGTCTTTTTAAAAATAATAAACAATTTCATTAAATCAAAAGAAACTTTTTTAATTTATACATTAGATTCAAAAGAATACTAATATACAGGAATAATGGAATTATGGAATAGTGGAATACTGAGATTTGTACATCCTGTAATCTTTTCCAAACTCTTAATATTTCATCATTCCAACATTCCATTATTCCATTAAGACATTGTTCATTGACCAACTATCAACCTCTTTTCCACTTATTACTATACTATCCTCTAATTCCCTTATATCCCATATTACCCAATTACCTGATTACCCGTATGCAATAAAACCTTACTTTCATCCCCGCCTTTACTCAGCATTCATTTTTTCTTCCAGATTAGGAAGCAAATTCATATTAATCCAGCCGTTATGAGGATTTATTTCCAGCCCTTTTTTATAACTATTCTTTGCTTCTTCCCACTGTTCCCAGTCTGCATGTATCATTCCTTTAAAAGCATAAGCTTCATCATATCCCCAGGAGGGATGCAGAGAACTTTGGGGTTGGCTGGTTTGGAAAAATTCTATGGCCTTCTTTAAATTTTCCATTGCTTTTTCTTTACCACCGCCAAATATCCGGGGCGTATAATAGGCTGATTCCCCGGCAATTAATGACACTCTCGGGTTTTCCGGTGCCAGTTTAAAGGCACGTGAAATCATCATTCCTGATTTCATTCCCAGAGTCATTCCCAGCATGGGATTTAGACTAATCTTATTGCCTAAAAGAGAACTGAGTAAAGCATATCCTTCCCCAAAATCATCCTTAATTTCTACTGCTTTTTCCACATGTTCAATTCCATTTTCTATAAAAAGCTTTGCTTCTTCTTTACTTTCTTCTGAAAAAAATACATGAAAAAGACGCATATCGATATAACCAATATAGTAATGAATAAGCCAGGGATAGGTTGTATCTGAAAGCAGCCGTTCAAAATAAGCCCGTGCTTGTTGCATATCTGCAGGATCCCAATTGTTTACAGCTTCATTAATCATTTCTTTACCATTTAAAATTAAGGAATCAATCGCAGCAGTATTCTGTGCTTGAATAGTATTAGTAATCAGGATAAGATAAAATAAAATCAAGTATAATTTCTTCATGATATTCTCCTTGTTTAATTAATAATCTAATATTTTACATTATAGTAATGTCCCTATAGGATCGTGATTTTTGATTCGATACCATATATTTTAAATTCCTTATAATCATATATATTATAACTATTTAATAATTTATTTATCATTTAAAGTCAGTCTACCAGAGCCTAGAGGTTTATTTGACATCCAAAATAAACTGATCTTTGAAAAGTACTGGTTACTGCTTCTCTTTTTTCAAAATCAGATGAATATATATAATCAAAAATATTTTTCCTGCCCATTAGATTGGAAACTGCAAGATATATAATGGTCATATCTGATCCCCAAAAACTGTGTATCCAGGATATATTCATATCCATATTTTGATAGGAAGGAACTCGTTTATTATGGAATGCTCCCTCCTCTGAAGTATAAGGCTTTCCCGTAGCGTATCTGAATCTAATTCCCAATGAAATGGTTTTACATAGATCTGCTGTCATGACTGCATTAAAATTATGGGTAATATCAAAATAGGGTGAAGACATTACCGGCAGATCCATCCATTTTCTTCGGGCTTGAAGCCAGGAGTACGATACCCAGCCAGATAATAATGTAAATTTCTTTTTTATAAAGATATCCAAACCTTTAGAATACCCCTTTCCCTGGTTAGTATAATTTTTGGCGACATCTTCTAATAAAAGATTTTTGTAATTTTTGTAATAAGCTTCTACCCGAAATAAGGTATTTTTTCTCTTATGATTAATTCCAACGACTCTATGCACAGATTTCATGGCAGTCAGTTCAGGATTACCTACATAGGAATCATAGTATTGAGGATGGGGAAACTGATGATAGATTCCATAGGCAGCAGTAATGGCGGTATTAAGGGATAAGGGAAAGATAACCGATAGGCGGGGATCAATCCTGTACTGGTTGGTAATAGATTCATATTCACCTCTCAAGCCTGAAATTATTGAACATCCCCAGGGAGTAAGATAATCACCTTGTATAAAAAAATTTTTCAGATGGGAAATATATTCTGTATCTACGTGCTGGGACAAGGCATAGGGATCCGTATCGTCCCTTTCCATGGGTACTGTTCCCTCAATAAAGGTTTTTAATTGATAGAGTTCGATACCTGATATTATTGACAAATTTGGAGAAAATTTTCCTTCTATCTCACATCTGGTTTGCTGAACTCTATCTTCAAGATTAAGATCCATTACTCCCAAACTTAGTTTTTTTACATATCTGGTTAAGGCAGTATTGGCTTTAAGCAGTATATTTTGATTCAAGAGAGTGGAGAACTGGAGGTTATACAAACTGTTGGAAGCATCACCATAAAAATGAGAAGAGTATTCAGGATTCTCAACTTCTACTCCCACTTTGTCATCTTCCCGGAAAATAAACATTTTAATTTTAGAATTCTTATCCGGTTTATAGATACAGTTAAAATTTAAATCATAAGAAGATGGATAGTGGGAAAAATTTTTTTCCGAACCATTTAGTTTAAACATCATTTTGGTATTGCTTACATTCCCTGATAAAGAAAATCCAAATTTATCATTAATTACAGGTACGGTAATAAACATTGACTCTGCAGCCAGTCCCACTCCTATTCCATATTGGCATTGGGAAGGTAAATCTCTACTCTGCATTGCCAGTACTCCAGAAAGTGCATTGCCGTATTCTGCTGAAAATCCACCACTGGAAAAATAGGTCCCTTTGAGAAGAAAAGGATTAAAAGTGCCAAAAAAACCACCGGTAGGCGATTCATATTTATAAGGATGCTGCAGTAAAGCTCCATCCAGATAAACCGCCGTTTCCGATACATCCCCGCCCCTGACAAATAAACCTGCGCCCTCTTCAACTTGCTGCAGTCCAGGAAACGATTGTATGGCCCAGAAAATATCCGCAGCAGATCCCGGCGTTCGGACCACATCTAAAGCAGAAAGGACCACCCCCTTTTGCTCGGAATCATTTCCAGCAGTAAAAGAACTGGCAGTTACTGTTAATGTCTTTCCCTGAATTACCTTTTTCTTCAAATGTATGGTTAGGGAAATAATTTTTCCTGGTGTAGTAATGATCTCTCTTTCAAAAATTTTAAAACCAATATAGGAGCACAGCAGAGTAAAATCTCCGAATTGTGAGGTGGTAAAATAAAATTCTCCTTTCTCATTACTCATACAGCCTTCAACTGAATTCATAATATAGATATTGGCATACTTAAGAGGAGAACCGTTTTCATCGGTAATGATTCCCTTTATTATGCATTTCTGGGAACAGGGAGAATGTACTGCATATAATAATATAATAATAAAAAAAAATAATTTAACCGGAAAATAATTTACTTTCATTTTTGTTAACACCTTTTTTTAAAATCCCAATATTTATTAATAACTTCCAATATAAGATTCCCTAAAAAATGTTCAATACAATTTCCATACACTGTCATATACTCCGGTAAAGTGTCTTATAAGAGGGTAAAAACATCATATATTTTTTTTAAAATGATTTTTTTATTGACATTACTTATAATTTTTATTACATTTTAAGCCGTTTGAGGGTGTAGCTCAGTTAGGTAGAGCAACGGCCTTTTAAGCCGTGGGTCCTGAGTTCGATTCTCAGCACCCTCACCATTCCAGCGCCCATAGCTCAATTGGCAGAGCAACTGACTCTTAATCAGTAGGTTCGGGGTTCGATTCCCTGTGGGCGTACTTTTTTTAAAATAATGAGATATGGTCTGTATTAGCAAACTTAAGTTAACAGACCGTTTTTTTAATTATCAATTTTTTCAGGACAAAACATCTTAACCTTATATACCCTATACCCAAAAACTTTATCCTTTATCCTTATTTCCTGCCAATATAGGAGATCATAATTTTCAGATAACAAATCCAAGAAAGGAATCATACTATGGATGAATCAAAATCGATATATCCCAAAAATTACATTCCTCTGATTACTTTGAAAAAAACTGAAAAGGCGATTCGATTAATCAAAGAATTTTTCCAGATCAATCTAGCATTTGAATTAAATCTCATGCGAGTAACCGCTCCCCTTTTTGTTAAGGCCAATACCGGTATTAATGATAACCTTAACGGAATGGAAAAGCCAGTGAGTTTCAAAATAAAAGCTCTGCAAAATAGCAAAGCCGAAATTGTGCAGTCTCTGGCAAAATGGAAACGGATGATGTTAGCGGATTACGGGCTAAAAGTCAATGAGGGTTTATATACAGACATGAATGCCATTCGGCCGGACGAAAATCTTGATAATCTGCATTCATTGTATGTTGATCAATGGGACTGGGAAAGAGTAATATCCCCCAAGCAAAGAAATATAGCATTCCTGAAAAATATAGTGGAAAAAATATACGATGTGATAAAACGTACGGAAAAATATGTGAACCACTACTATCACGAAATCAATCCTTTTTTACCGGATAAAATAACCTTCGTCCACAGTGAAGATTTGGAAAAACAGTATCCAGACTTATCACCCCGGCAGAGAGAAAATATAGTATGTAAAGAGAAAGGGGCTGTATTTATAATTGGTATTGGAGCAAAGTTGAAGGATGGAAAGCCTCACGACGGTCGTGCTCCTGACTATGATGACTGGTCCACTCAAACCGACCCGGATCATAAAGGATTGAACGGAGATATTTTTGTATACTATCCGCTCTTGGATTGTGCCTTTGAACTCTCTTCCATGGGTATCCGAGTGGACAAGGCTTCTCTTTTGCGCCAGCTTGAAATTACCGGTGATTTGGACAGAAAAGAGCTTTTATTTCATCAACGGTTATTAAGAGGAGTGCTACCATTATCCCTGGGGGGAGGAATTGGTCAGTCCCGGCTCTGCATGCTCTATCTTCAAAAGGCACACATTGGTGAAATCCAAAGCAGCATCTGGCCGGAGGAAATGATAAAAGAATGCAAGAAAAACAATATAGTCCTGCTGTAAAGGTAACACCTATACTTTAATAATTGGGATAAAATGATTTTAATTAATTCTTAATAGTTTATTTTTTCGATAAAAAATCCAAAAATTCTTAATATCGCCATAATCACTATTCCGGGGAAAAATCCACAATCCTATTTCAAGGAATTATGGATTTTGACAAACTTCGGCATTCCTAAATATTTGCTTTTATTCCGGAAACAAATCTGTACTTAAATATTTTTCCCCCCTATCCGGAAAAATAACCACAATATTCCCGGATTGAATTTTTTTGGCGACTTCCAGGGCTGCATACATGGCAGCACCACTGCTCATTCCCACAAAAATTCCTTCCTTTTTTATAATCTGCCTGGTCATTTCATAGGCAACTTCTGTTGTCACCATAATGGTTTGGTCAATCTGTGTAGGATCGTATAATGAGGGTACAATGGCCTCTTCCATATTCTTTAATCCCTGAATGTAATGCCCCTTAACCGGATGGGCACATACAATTTTTATGCGGGGATTATTTTCCTTAAGAGCCCGCCCTACTCCCATGATGGTTCCGGAGGTTCCAATTGAAGAAACTAAGTAATCTATCTTTCCATTAGCCTGCTTCCATATCTCTTCTCCGGTTACTTTGTAATGAGCAATTTTGTTGTACTTATTGGAAAACTGATCGGGCATAAAATATTTATCCGGATATTTACTCACTAATTCTCTGGCCCTTCTGATTGCTCCGTCAGTCCCTTGATCAGCAGGAGTTAAGGTAACTATAGCGCCAAAGGCTTTTATCATTTTTATCCTTTCCTTAGATACTGCCTCACTCATCACTATTTCAACCTTATATCCTTTTACAATCCCAATCATGGCTAATCCGATGCCGGTATTTCCGGATGTGGGCTCTATTATTATCTGTCCCTTTTGCAGGCTGCCTTCGGTTTCTGCCTGTTCGATCATGCGCAGAGCAATCCGGTCTTTAATGCTTCCGGTAGGATTGAATCCTTCTACTTTTGCATATATGGAAACCTCGGGATTGGGAACCAGTTTATTAATTCGCACCAAGGGTGTACTTCCGATTACATGAATAATATCTTCAAAAATCATGAAACCTTCCTTCCCTATTACACTTGTTGCATATTAAATTCTTCCAGATACAAAGTGGCTATCTCGGAAATTGTTCTGGTTTGCTCACTGGGTGGGAGTAATTCTGTCAAAGTGTTGATATAATTTCGTTTAATAACTTCCTGAGCTGTATAAGTAAAATTCAGATCAAACACCCAGCTTATATTTAAGATGATAAAATCATTCACTGTTTTGATATGCTCTTTTTTTACTAATTTCTGTTGGTGAAAAGCCTTTACTACTTTATCTGATATATAAGAGTCATCGGGTAAATCAAGCAATACCGGATTCCTGTTTTTATTTTCAGCAAGATAGTGATCAATAAGTACCCGCCAGATATCGAGCTTATCAGCATCACGAAGCAACCTAACAAAAAATAACTCTCTGCTGTCCCTTACAGTATTCAAGGAAAGTTTATTATGTAAACTTATGCAGGAAAGAATAATATTCCTTTCTTTTATATTAAGATCAGCAAATATATTTTTTTCCACCACTATTTTTCTACCCAACTTTGCATGGTCCCGGGATTTTTGATCAAAAAAAGTATGAAAGGAGGCATACTGCTGGAAACGCCCCAGATCATGATAGAGACCGATTAATTCCGCTAAGATCAAATCCCCTGTATCCAGACCCAAAAAATTGCCTAAAAGTACAATTTCTTCCGATACCCGCTGGCTGTGCTCTTTCTTCAAAATAATGTGGTAATTAAAATCCTTATCAGAGGTTAAAAAAGAATCTGCATAGGTGTAAAACCACTTCTTATAAAAAATAAAATCTTTCTTATTCATATTCAGTTTTCCAGAGATTAACAGTTAATTCTGCCACTTTTTCCAGATATTCTTTGTCCACTTCCTCAAAAAAGTCTTTTTCTGCACTATCAACATCCAGAACAGCTCGTAGGTTATTATGAATGTCAAAACAGGGCACCACTATTTCCGATTGAGAATGGGGATCACAGGCAACGTGCCCGGGAAAGGTATGGACATCGGGAACAACTATGAGCTTCTTCTGCTCAAAACAGGCTGCACACACTCCTTGATTCAGATCCAGGTAAACACAGGCAGGTGTTCCCTGAAAGGGGCCCAGAACCAATCTGTTTTCTTCAACCAAATAAAATCCCACCCAATAAAAATTCATTCTTTTTTTTAGAACTGCGGTTATGTTTCCCAGATCAGAAATTATATTCCCTCCTTTTTCCAGACGGGTTTTCATTTCACGGAGAGAAGCAAGGTATTTATCTTTTTTAGTCATAAATAATTTTATTCTCATTAATCCTTTAAATGTTACTAAATAACATAATCAAGAAAGATATTAAAATTATTAATTAATTTCAAATTTTTGTTTCAAAATACAAATGGAATTATTCGCCACGATTTTTTACAATATGCTTTCCAATCCTCACCAAATTCCTGCTGCATCAATGCCTCTTCTGCAAACATTCTCCATACCAATACACATGATAATCCTATAACTAAAATAATCCCCAGTAAAGAATTAAATATAAGAGAAATCCCTGAAAAAAAAATAAAAATCCCTAAATAACGGGGATGCCGAATATAGGTATAGAGACCGGATTGAATAAGTTCATGATGTTCTTGAAGCATTATTTCAACACTGAATTGCTTATTCAAAAATTTTTCCGCAATTTGCATTAGCAGGAAACCAATAATAATCAGGATAAGTCCGGAATATCTGATAATATTATTTATATGGAGAGAAAGTATTGAACGCTGATCTAAAAATGGTGCCAGAAATACAATGGCCATACTAAAAATTTGTATCAACATGAGATCAATTTTTAGTTTAGTTCCTGGTCTTTTACTTGTTTTGTTTTTACGACTAACTCCTGGATTATACAGGGCAGAAAATACTTGCAGCATAAAGATAATTACCATATACCCTACTCGAGCCGGATGATGAAAAAATCCAGGTAATTGGCCAATTCCCCATCCCAGTAAGGGAAGGCCAATGAACAAAATCAATCCGACCAACAAGGCAAGTAAGTTTTTCATTACTAATTGTATAGGTTGTCTGGTTTTCATTTTTAAATATTATAGTTCTTTTTTTATTTTATTAATATAAATAATTCAAAACAAAAAAGCTAACCAGATTAAAACTTGGGAGTTGTACATTAATATTTTGAATTACTACCTAAAACTTATTATATTATAATCCGTATATAACTAGTAAAAATTATAAAGGAGAAAATCATATGGGGAAAAAGCAAACAGCCAGTAAACTATTTTTGATTACTAATTGTATTGTATTCTGTTTGATGATCAATGCCAGTGCCCAAGAAAAAGTTAAAGCAAGTAATGCATCCCTGCCTGAAGTACCCATTCTGGGTTCTCAGCTCAGGACAATTGAATCTGTAAATACCGATCGTACCTATGACATTTATATTCGTCGTCCCAGTAATTACCAATCCGATAAAAAACACACATATCCTGTTCTCTACCTGCTGGACGGACAATGGGACTTCAAACTACTTGACTCCATAATCGGCGGTCTCTATTACGATAAGTTTGTTCCGGATATAATAGTTGTAGGTATCACCTATTCCGGAGATAATCCTGATTATGAGGCACTCAGGGCCATGGACTATACTCAGGTATCGGTAAGGTCCATATCAGGTTCCGGGGATGCTGCCAAATTTCTAAGCTTTTTAAAAGAGGAACTGTTCCCTTTTATGGAAGCAAACTATCGTACAGATACTTCCCGTCGTATGCTCATGGGAAGCTCTTTCGGAGGATTATTCACTTTATATGCCATGTTAACGGAACCGGATCTGTTCAGCGGATACGTGGCTGCCAGTCCGGCTGTTTCCTACGCCAATGGAGCTATGTTTGATCAGGAAGCTGAATATGCTAAGCAACATCAAGAACTGCCGGTTAAATTGTACTTGTTGGTGGGGGAATTGGAAGGGCTGAATAAACCAGTGAAAAAATTCATGGAAGTTTTAAAGGAACATGATTATAAGGGGCTGGAAATGAAAACCCAAATAGTCCAGGGAGAAGGGCATGCCAGCAATAAACCGGAAGGTTACAACCGGGGATTACGGTTTATATTGCAAAAATAAATTAAAATCGGAGTTAAATAATGAAAATCTGGTGTAAGTTTACTGTATTTACAGCAGCATTCTTATGGGGGCTGCTTAGTAGTCACCTGCATTCTCAGACTATTGTTGAAGCTCACGGACAACTCCAGGTCCAGGGGTCCAAGATGAAGGATGAATGCGGCCGGACAGTTGAGCTGAGGGGAATGAGTTTTTTCTGGCATTTTTGGGATAACTCATCCAGCTATATTAATGAAGAAGTAGTAAATTGGTTGGGGGATGACTGGAAAGTTCAAATCCTACGGATTCCAATTGGGGTATTTAGGGAAAATAAATGCTCGGTGCTGAGTACTGCCGTGCTTGATACTTCTGATTGTCAGTATGGTGTCGGTACAGGTCTGACCGGTAAGGAATTTGGCTATGAAACCGCCCGACAGGGAATTGAAGCCTGTATTGCCCAGGGAGTGTATGTGATCATAGACTGGCATTCCCATAATATCTGGCAGGAGGAAGCCAAAGAATTCTTTGATACCATTTCGAAGCAATATAGTGATTATCCCAACCTGTTGTACGAAATAATCAACGAGCCGGACAGTGAAACCTGGGATGAAGTAAAGGAATACGCTGCTGAAATCATAACGGTTATTCGTGAAAATGATCCGGATAATATTATTCTTATAGGATCTCCCCACTGGGATCAGGATCTGCACATTGTTGCGCATGATCCTCTTGTCCATGACAGCAATAATAATCCGGTCAGTAATATAGCTTACACAGCACATTTCTATGCCGGAGAACATAAAGAGTGGCTGCGCCAAAGGGTGAAAGCTGCCCTGGATCAGGGACTCTGCGTGTATGTTTCTGAATGCGGCACCGGCTGGGAAGAGACCTATCATTGGGATGAATGGGAGGCCTGGATGAAATTTGTAAAGGAAAACAATATCGGCTGGTGCAACTGGTCCCTCGGCATCAAAAATGAAATTTGGTCCTGCCTGAATCCTACGGCAAGCACTAAAGGTAATTGGGATATAAATAAGGATTTAAGGGAATCGGGCCGTATAATGAGAAATCTGTTCCGGGAAACAAATGAGATCCCGGAGCCTTGTGACAGCGTTGATCAGAATCCACATTGATTTATAAAATTCTCAGATCAAAGGTAGTAAAAGATATGGCCTTGTCAGTACGAGTACCGTAAAAAAACTGATAAATTAGATAAAACAATAACCCTCAAATCCGCTCAGGATGACATTTTATATAAATACAGACTTTTTGGACAAGCTCTTAAGATAAAATGAAAGTTGCTCCGCAGAGGTTCATGCCCCTGCGGTTTTTTCTTCAGATCATAATCGTGCCGGAATTCTTACTCCAGAGAGTAATAAAAAACCAGGATTGAACCCTCGCTTTTTAGGCTTTATGTTTCAATTCTATTTAAAATATCCCCTTTGTACTCACAATTTCCTATACTTTTTCACAGGGAAGAAGCCCCTTTAGAGTGAAAAAAATCGATAGAATCTTGATGAATCATTATATCAGGTTACCGATATACCTAAAATCGCCGCCCCCCACCTCGACGACGTTTTTCGGAGCGAGGACGGGCCTCATTGACATTAAGACTTTGTCCTTTTAATTCCGTACCATTTAAACCGTCGATCGCTGACTGTGCTTCATCTTTAGAAGGCATCTCAACAAATCCAAAGCCCCGAGACGCACCACTGAATTTATCCTTAATAACATTGATAGATTCGATCTTTCCGAAAGCTTCAAATGCTTCTTTCAAATCGTCTTCAGTGACATCTGGGGACAGATTACCTACGTAAATATTCATAATATTCTCCTTTTTGACTGAAATATTTATAATTGAATTTAATTATTTTAAATTAGCTGCTTTTCTTTTGCTCCTCAAATCATTCTCCTTTTTCATTATCTAGTATTTCCAAAACAAAACGCTTACCTTGTTTAGCTGCAGCTGCTGACAAAAGAGTTCGAAGAGATCCAGCAGTTTGGCCTCGTTTACCAATCACTTTTCCCATATCCCCATTGCCAACGCGTAATTCAAAAACAATGGTTCGTTCGCCAGCAATTTCATTAATTTGCACTTTCTCAGGCATATCAACTAAATGTTTGACCAGATACTCAATAAATTCTTTCATGGGGCCCTCCAAGGCTGATAATACCAACATCCAGCCTAATGATTTTATGAATTAAAAAACCAGGAATTTTGATATTTTCTCCGTCTATTTTTATTGTTCTTTTATTTGAAAGCTTAAAATTATCTCCTTTCATATTTAGATTCGTATTTTTAATCTGGTGTCACTACAATAGAAATCCAATCTTTCATTGTTGATGCAGTAATGTACATTTCCACCATTTATCTTAGCGAGGTGAAAAATATTTCGCAGAGCAGGTAAAATCTCTTTATAATAAATTTTCCCTCTTGGTAAATTAAAATTAAATTATCTCGCAAGCTTGATTTATAAATGCGGCAGTTAATGAAAGAGGATTAATTTTTTTTATAGATGTAGGTCCTAAAATAATTATCACTAACTGGAGCACACGATGGCTTACTCACTAATTAACCCTAGCTTAAAGATACGAAATTTCCGGGTATATGCAAGCGAAATTTTCAAAAAATAGTATTGCACTATTTATAACTTTCTATTGTTCCACAGTTTACTGGGAGGTAAAATGTAACTATGTGAATAGCAAATATAATCCTGGAGAGGTGCATCGCGAGGATAGGCAAAAAAAATATCAGGTAAAAACCCAAAAAATATCCAAACAGATGACATCCAATGAGACGGTCAATTGTTTGTGCCCTAAGCCAGGTTAATAGTAGATTTTAAGGTCAAATCTTTGATTATTGTCTTCAAAACTGCTGCCTTGATTTTCATATCAGATGTATCCCGGTTTTCATTTTCAAGCTTTTCTTTTGCTTCTTTCATCGCCTTATTAATTAAATCAATCGGCATTCGGGCGCAGACCTTGCAATAAAAACTCATGGATCGACCCTCATTAAAATCATGAAGTAATTTCTCCACCAATGCCTGCCTAGCTATCTGCTCTTTTAACCATTTATTTAAGCCGAATTCCTTAATTTGACGCAAATTAACCACAGCTGGAATCCATTCTGTAACTTTTCTTCTCAGAAAAATAGGGCATTTGAATACTTCCCTGCATTCGGCACAATTCTCAAATCCATGTTTTTTTACGCAACAATTCCAAATACTGCACCATGAGTGCTGCTTCCCCAATCTGCAACCAATGCACCGACTGGGCACCCTGGATTGATATTTACTGCATAATCCGCAATATAAACCGCAGCATCCAATGAGATTTTCCGCTTTGTTATTTTTCATTTTTCCAGGATTATATATTAACAGTTATTGTTTAACGGTGCATATCAGCTATTTTCAGAGTAATTAACCAGTGGCATGCGTGTTAAAATTTTACTCAACATTATTAAAATTTCTCATGTAAACCACTGATTTACTTCAGAATAGGAAATTGACGAATCCATCATCAGCCGATATGTTCCTTTCGTCATTAATTCCTTAGCGATCTTCCTTAATAAACTAAGGAGAGCCCTCATTGGTCTGGGGCCAACACTAACCCGTGAGACACCCATGTCCTGAAGTTCAAGTATCGGAGGTGTCGTTGCTCCAGCGATAATGTTAATGGGGGCATCAATCTCCTTGATGAGAATGGAAATGGTCTTTTTATCAAGATTACCAACATCCGGAACAAAAATACAATCAGCTCCATTTTCCTGGTAGGCATTGCCACGATCAATTGCTTCCCGTAAACCCTGTGGTGATCCATTATTAATCATATAAGCATCAGTTCGGGCGTTGATAACCAGGTGTATTCCCTTTGAATTACTCAACTCTCGTATTGCTTTGATTTTTTCCTGTTGAAGAATTGTATCGAAAAGAGGTGTGCTGGGATCTCCTGTGCTGTCTTCCAGATTCACTCCAACAACGCCAACATCCAATACAGCCCTGGCTGCATCTACTACTCCTTCAATTGAAGTAGCATAACCCGCCTCAATGTCGGCACTCACAGGTAATGTGCTATTACCTACAATACGCCGGACTATTTCTACGTTTTCAGTCAAACTCATTCTTTGACCATCGGCATAACCGAGCATTGCTGCTATACCTGCGCTGGTGGTACCGATCGCTTTAAATCCTTCAAGTTCAAAGATCTTTGCACTGGCAACATCCCAGGCATTGGGAAGAATCAAAATCTTCGGTGCATGATGTAATTGTAAAAAATCATCCGCCTTTTGTTTTTGTCCAAACATTTCATTCATTATTCTACTCCCTTTGAATAATATGTAATTATGCACCCTGAGCCTGAATTCAATGTTATATACTCCGCAGGGGCTCCTGCCCTGGGGTTTATTTGATCTAAAGAAAAGATAAAAAATTTTAACAGGACAGAAACGGGATTACTGCTCCGGTGCGTAATAAAACACTAGGATTCAATCCTCTCAACTTCTGCATCTTTGACATGAGCCCTAAACACAATATATACCTACTTCTTTCGCAGATAACAATGATCACAACAGCTATCCCCCTGCATTATGGTTTTTGTGCGTTTAAGCAAAACCTTTGATAAGAAGGCTTCCGCTTCCCCAAAATCAAGGGCACAGTGCAGGGCATAGCCAATCTCCGACGCATCATTTTCAATATAAAAATCCGCATATTTACATTTGGTGATTTTTACAGCAAATTTGTCATGAGAATCTTCGAGTATTTCATATTCTAAAAGGCTTGCGTCAGCTGTGGTTACACTGTAAGCGGAATGTTTAAATATCTCAGATGGCCGCCCGGATTTATGCTTTGCTAGTTGTTTCATCCACTTTTTATGAACTACAAGTCTGGCATTGCTGGCAATTTCAATAACTTCTTTACCAAACCGCTCTCTTAGTTTTCTTAGAATTTCCAGCTGTTCAGTCAAATATTTCTGTTCTTCATCCCAATTCATGTAACACTCCGTTTTATGCCTAAGGTTCGATTTAATTTAAGTACTCCGCAGGACTCCTTCCCCTGCGGTTTATTCTTAAGATACCCGAGGTAATAGAAGCGCATATGGTTAAGTAATATTATAATAAACTACCACGAAAAACTATTTTGCGGACATGAAAAAATTTCCTTCCCTCACCCTGCCTGTACAACTTATTTCAATATGATCATTTTTTTCACGGCAGCATAGTCATCCATCCAGATCCTGCAGAAATAAAGACCCGAGGGCAGACGGCCATTTTGCAGCAGCAGTTCGTAACGGCCCGAGTCGTAAACTTTGTCCGCCAGAGTCAGCACTTCCTTGCCCAGTGTGTCGTAAACCTTGAGCACAACGCGTGTCCTTTTTTTCACGTCGAACCGGATGACGGTTCCCGAATTGAAGGGATTGGGATAATTCTGTCGTAAACTGTAGGAGGATGGAATCCCTTGATTGCCCTTATTTTCGATGGTGGTCAGAGAATCCGTAATAACAAAACTCTCATTGCTTAAATCACACAAACCGGGGTTGCCCGAATCACAGATTTTAATTCTGCATTTTGAGCTTTTAACAAAATCCGGGATCATCCATTGATACACGCCATCATTGGGTGTGCTTTCTTCTATGACCTGCCAGGATGAATCGGCCCGTAAAGTGATCTGAACATCGGTTCCCGCTCCGCCGGAATCCCAGATGATATCATAGGAACTGTCCGGTTTCCAGACTTCGCCGCCGTTTGGAGAAATGACCTGAATGAATGGTTCCTGGATCACTGTAATAAACATATCATAGTTACCGAAACCCGTTATATCATGGCTGTCAAAGGAAGCGGATTGAATGAACGATCCGGTCACATAGGTTCGTCCGTAATCATCCTTAACGATCTTTTTCCCGAAATCCCCCTCGCTTCCTCCAGCCGTCTGAACCCAAAGAACATTTCCTGACGGATTGTATTTTACCACAAAAATATCCCATTCCCCCTTTCCGGTGTACTCGATGCCATCTCCAAAGGAAGCCGGGCTTTCGAAACTACCGGTGACATACACATTACCGCAGTCGTCTAGGGTAACACCTTTACCTATATCGTATCCGGTTCCTCCGACATTCTGCGACCAGACCGGACTGCCCAGCGTATCAAATTTCGCAATAAAAATCCTATAGTCAACAATAGCTGAAGGTTGGGTATATCCTGTAATATACAGATTCCCGAATCCGTCCACGTCGATGTCATTGCCCATATCACTGTATTCGCCCCCGGTATTCGTCACCCATTTCAGGTTACCCAAAGCATCGTATTTACTGATAAATATGTCATAGAAACCATTTCCATACAGATTATTATTTCCGAAAAAGGCCGAATCTGCAAAAGTACCGACCAGAAAAATATTTTCTGAATCGTCTCCGGCAAGACCAGCTCCATTATCATCACCCTTTCCCCCTGCCAATTGCACCCATAAAACATTGCCCAGAGTATCGTACTTTGCTATAAAAATATCTCTTCCTCCAAAACCATTAGTAAAATAATATTCCCCAAAGGTGACAGAATCTCCGCAGGTCCCTGTAACACAGATATTCCCGTTTGCAGTGATAGCAACAGCCGCTCCATTATCCCGGTCGCTACCGCCGGCTTTTTGAACCCAGATCAACTCACCCGAAGAATCGTATTTGGCAATAAAAATATCGCTCTGTCCGTACCCTGTTATTACCTGTTCTTCATCAAAGTAAGCCGCATCGGAAAATGCACCCGTTATATAAATATTTTCCAGATCAGCTACAACAATACCGAACCCAATATCATAATTACTGCCACCGGCCTTTTTAATCCAGCAGAGGCTTCCAGATGAATCGTACTTGGCAATAAAAATGTCCTTTCCACCATAGGCATTGAGTTGATGTTCGTTTCCAAACGATATAGATTCGGTGAAATAACCGGTTACATACACATGGCCGGCCCTGTCGGTTGCAACACCATAACCGGCATCATAATCGCTTCCGCCCGCCGCCCTTGCCCACTGAAATTGAGAATCCTGAGCCTTCAAATCGAACAAAATTATCCCCATGACTATGAGAATAACCATCTTGAAAACGAACCGATTCCAATATTGATATTTTTCAAACATACATATCCCCCTTTCTTTAAAATTCTAGAATTGGTTTTTGAAGAAAACTTTATCCCTTTAGGAAACTTTTCGCCTTTCAGATTGCCCTAGAGTTCCTTGCCTTTAAGCGCAGAAAAAAGAAAACGTAGTCCCCGGGATCAACAAATATTAAAACTTTTCATCTAATTCTCAACTTTTACAGATTGCTTCTTTATTTAACAACAACTTCCAATCTTAATCAGAAGTACTGTCCTTTTCTATTTCGACCCGGAGTAAAGAACCCCAGGTTTATCGCCTTTGGGATGGATACCCCTTTTATCCCGCACTCAGGATGGATATCCTGAGTAATCGGGAATTATTTGTCCACCATTCCTTGTAAGTTTTCGGGATAGCGAGCGCCGCGTACTTCAATTTGTGATATAGCCTTTTCAATCTGTCTGAGGTCCTGATCAGATAAATCGATATCAACCGCACCCATGTTCTCCTGCAGCCGGTGCAGTTTGGTTGTACCCGGGATGGGTACGATCCACGGCTTTTTCGCCAGCAGCCAGGCAAGTGCGATCTGAGCCGGTGTGGCTGTTTTATCATCAGCGATCCGCTTGAGTTGATCAACAAGGGCCTGATTTGCTTTTCGATTGTCCTCTGAAAAACGGGGAACCGTACTTCGTATGTCTGAAGGATCAAACTCAGTGGAGGCGTCAATTTTACCGGTAAGAAATCCCCTTCCCAGCGGACTAAAAGGCACGAATCCGATGCCTAACTCTTCAAGAGTTGGAAAAATTTTCTCCTCGGGTTCCCGCCACCAAAGTGAATACTCACTTTGCAGTGCAGCAACTGGCTGCACTGCATGAGCTCGCCGAATGGTACCAGCCCCGGCTTCGGATAACCCAAAATACCGAACCTTGCCTTCCTTTATAAGATCCTGGACTGTTCCGGCAACCTCCTCGATGGGCACTTTCGGGTCAACACGGTGTTGATAGAACAAGTCGATGGATTCTGTTCTCAGCCGCTTTAGGGACGCTTCAGCGACTGTCCGAATGCGCTCAGGTCGACTGTCAGGTCCTTCCCCCGGCTTTCCATTACGGAAGCCGAATTTGGTGGCGATGACTACCTGGTCACGAAAGGGTACGAGAGCTTCACCGAGAAGCTCCTCGTTATCGCCGGGACCGTAAGCTTCTGCTGTGTCGAACAGGGTGACACCCAACTCTAAGGCAGCATGAATCAAGTTAATCGCTGTTTTCTTATCGGTTGCGGGGCCATAACCGAAACTAAGTCCCATGCAACCAAAGCCAAGAGTGGAGACCTCGAAACCACCATTTCCAAGTTTGCGTTTTTTCATTTGAACCTCCTAACTAAGCAATAGTACTATGTTCACGATCGTCCGATTCAAGAGTGAAAATGGTTAAGGGAGAACATATATATTTTCAATAAAAATCCCCCTCAAAATATATATATTTTTGGTTATTGTTCCTAATAATATAAATCTATCCTTTTTTGAACTTAATTTTTCTATCTTTGAGTAGAACTAATAAGAAACCAATTATTCCGGCAATTAATAATCCGAAATCCTCCTTAATCGTAAAGTTTAAAGCCGCACCGAAGCCAATTATTGACCAAATCAGCGGAATAATCAAAATGTATTTAGGTACTTTTCTTTTTGACCACAATAAAATACCAAATGTAAAAATAGTAGTTGGGCAAGGTAGGCCAAAGGTAGGTTGTTTTGGGTATATATGACCCAAAGAATGCCCAATGATGGGGTATATAAGCAAGGCATATAATATAAATAAAGCCCCAACAATACCATAAAAATTAAATCCAAATTGAAAAGACAGCTTATCCTTTATTGCACCCATAAAAATGAAAATAACACCTTGAATAATATACAGAACTCCAAAGATATAGGCTCCATTATTGATTTCGGAAAAGAATATAAGATGATAAACGACACCGATCCATATCCAAAAGAAGCCTAAAATACTGCTTATTATTTTATCACTAGTTTTTACTTTCTTAATGGCAAGAACAACTGCAATAATGGCTAATAAATTTAAAAAAATTTGAAATGGCCAGACAGAAAGGTTATAATTTTTAAATACATCTAAGAATTGATCAATGGAAAAAGGTAAATTCATCATTTTACTCCTTTCTTTTTAATTACAACTTTCAATTTTATTAAGGGGCACAGCCCCTTTTTTATTCCGACTGGAGTAAAGAACCACACATCAATTGTTATTCCTAAAAAATATTTCTCTTATTGGGTATTGTTCCAAATAATAGGAATAAAAAGGTCTCTATTAGTAAATATTTTATTAAAGATAATTTTGAACGAATTTCTCTATTATTTATCCTATAAATACACATTTACAATTTTACTCTCTAATCCCAATCTATGTTCCAACGCCCAGGATGGATGAGCCTGTCTAAGAACTTATCGTAAACAAAGCACAGACAATTCGTTC
>CAZKMO010000056.1:0-19515 GCA_964554015.1 uncultured bacterium | reverse complement strand
AATGGTAACCGGTTCCGACTTTCAGGTCACCTCTCAACCCAGTTCTCCCGTAGCTCCGGGAGGTGGAAGTACCAATTTTACCATTCAATTCGATCCTTCTGTCCCTGGAGTACAAATAGATACAGTTGTGGTTGTTAATAACGATCTTATTGACAGTTACTACTTTTTTGCTATTCAGGGAACCGGAACCGCACCGGAGATGGATGTACAGTGCAACAGTACTTCCATAGCTGATGGTGATTATACACCTCATCCTGCAGATGGTACAGATTTTGGTTACCTTACTGTTGCCCATGATACAACCTATCACATTTTTACCATAAGAAACTCAGGATATGCCGATTTGCAACTTACCGGCTCACCCCGGGTAGAAATAACTGGAGACCATTATGCAGATTTTACTATAACCTCTCAACCAGATCCATTAATTACCTCAGAAGGGGGTACGACTTCTTTTACTATTCGATTTACTCCCTCGGAAACAGGCATCCGCAGAGCAAGTATTAGTATTGCCAATACTGATATTAATGAAAATCCTTATAACTTTGATATTCAGGGAACCGGGATTACACCCGAAATTGATGTACGGGGAAATAGTATTTCTATTACTGATGGTGATGATGTACCTACGTCAATCGATAATACTAACTTTGGCAACATAGCAGTTACCAGCGGAACCGTATCCCATACTTTTACTATAGTAAATCTAGGAAGTGCAGATTTGCATTTAACCAATAATCCTCCAGTAGAGATAACCGGAACCCATCAGTCGGACTTTACAGTTACATCCCAGCCTGATTCTTTGATAACTCCGGGAGCAACTACCAGCTTTACAGTTGAGTTTGATCCTTCCGGTTCAGGTATCCGTGCTGCTATCCTTAATATTTCCAATGACGATATAAATGAGAATCCTTATAATTTTACTATTCAGGGAACCGGAATTGCTAATGAACCTGAAATTGTGGTTATGGGTAACGGTGTTATCATTTCAGATGGTGATTCCTCGCCTGATTTATATGATGATACCGATTATGGCTATATTTCGGTTACCACCGGAACTGTTTCTCATATCTTTACCATTCTCAATCAGGGCGGTTCGGAATTAATTCTTACCGGCACACCTGCGGTAGATATAACCGGTCCCGATCAATCAGATTTCACAGTTACCTCTCAACCAACATCTCCCATAGCATCACAGGGAGGTTCTACTACTTTTACTATCCAGTTTGATCCCTCCCAATCAGGGAAGCGAAACGCAGAAGTCAGTATTGCCAGCAATGATAACGATGAAAATCCCTATAATTTTTCCCTTCAGGGAACTGGAATTGTAATTGCATCCCAACAGGATTCTCTGGCTTTGGTAGAATTATATAACAGTACCAACGGTGATGAATGGACTTATAATTACAATTGGCTTGAGACACCGGTGCAATTTTGGTATGGTGTTACTAAAAATGAAGATGTGGTAACCGCTATTGAACTATCTGTTAACAATCTTACCGGAACTATCCCTCCTGAAATTGAAAATTTATCTTATCTGATCACACTTGATTTGCAGCTTAATCAATTAACCGGTCCCCTTCCTTCCGAAATTGAAAATTTATCCAATCTAAAATATCTTTATCTTAATAATAACCAACTTAATGGCTCTCTCCCCCCGGAATTGGGAAATCTATCCCATCTGGAATTTCTATATCTTAATAATAATCAGTTCAGCGGGAATATTCCATCCCAAATAGGTAATTTGATCAACCTGGTAAAGCTGGACCTTCAAAATAATAATTTAACTAATTCCATCCCTTCAGAATTAGAATATCTTACCGATCTGGAATATCTTTGGCTCAACAATAACCATCTCAGCGGATCAATTCCCCCAGAAATGGGAAATCTGTCTAATCTAAAATATTTAAGTCTAAATAGTAATCATCTGATCGGTACTATCCCAGCATCAATATCAGATTTAACCAGTCTGACCAATGACAAAAGTGATTTCCGCTGGAATAGCCTTCACACCAATGATGAAGATGCTCGCAGTTTTCTAAATGAAAAACAAAGAGGTGGTGACTGGGAATCCACCCAGACAATTGCCCCTGATAATATTTTTTGCGAATCTGTAACTGATACCTCCCTAATCCTTAGATGGTCACTTATTCCCTATACTAATAATGCTGGGGGATATAAAATTTATTATGCTAAAACCACCGGAGGTCCATATACAGAATACGGAATGACCGCAGATAAAACCTTAGATTCACTTTTAATTACAGAACTCACTCCTGAAATACCATATTATTTTGTACTAAGAACCCAGACAGATCCACATCCCAATAACAACAACACTGTTCTCAGTGAGCAGTCTCAAGAAATTTCTTGTACAACTCTGCAATATCGAGATTCACTGGTCTTGGTTGCCTTATATGACAGTACTGATGGTGATAACTGGACTAATAATGCAAACTGGCTCAGCCAGCCGGTCGAAACCTGGTCTGGAGTAACAGTGAGTAATAAACATGTTACTGCGCTTGAGCTTTATGATAATAATCTCACCGGCACTCTTCCCCCAGAAATGGAAAATTTAGACAAATTAAAGAAACTCACTCTTAATGGTAACCGTCTTACCGGATCAATTCCAACTAATCTGATAAATCTAACTAATCTGAATAATGACAGTTGTGATTTTCGCTGGAATGGATTGTATACTGATAACACTAAACTCCTTACTTTCCTAAATGAGAAACAGGAAGGTAATGACTGGAAATCTACTCAGACAATTACTCCTGATAATGTATTTTGTGGATCTGAAACCAGCACTTCCATTGAAATTACCTGGACACTAATAAGTTATAAAGAAGATGCCGGTGGATATCGTGTTTTTTATAGTACCAATTCAGGAGGACCCTATACTGAATTTGGGATTACCGCTAATAAGGCTGTAAATTCTCTGGTAGTAACCGGCCTTAATCCCGCAACTAAATATTATTTTATAGTAAGATCTGAAACTGCTCCCCATTCGCATAACAATTATACCGTAGTCAGTAATGAATCCGAAGAGGTATCATCTACTACTTTGCAATCACCCTCCCTGGTGTCAGAAAATGAGGTAGGAATTCCCCAAACCTACATCTTGAAGCAGAATCATCCCAATCCCTTTAATCCTCAGACTGAAATTACTTATGCCTTACCTAAACCAGGTCATGTTACTATAATAATTTACAATCTGATTGGACAGCCTATTCGCACTCTTATAGACAAAAAAATGCCTGCAGGCTACCATACAGTAGAATGGAGGGGGTATAACGATGCAAATCAACCTGTACCCACTGGTATTTATTTTTATAGTCTACAGAGTGGTTCCTTCAAACAGATAAAAAAAGCATTGTTAATGAAATAGATTAAATGATAAAAAAAACGCGATACCTTTACTCAGTATCGCGTTTAAAAATTATTAGGCGGTTTTCTTTTCTTGCTTTTTATATTCATATTTAGGTTTTTTACCCTTTATAATTACATCCTTGGTTATTATACATTTTTGAATTCCTTCCAAAGAGGGTAAATCATACATGATATCTAACATAGTATGTTCAAGAATGGAACGCAGGGATCTGGCTCCGGTTTGTTTTTTTATGGCCTGGGAAACAATAGTTTCAATGGCTCCATCTTCAAATTCAAGCTCAACCTTATCCATGGCAAATAAAACTTTATATTGTTTAATTAAAGCATTCTTGGGTTTCAGTAATATCTCCCGTAATGCCTTTTTATTCAAAGATTTAAAAGAAGTGATAACCGGAAGGCGTCCCACCAACTCCGGAATAAAACCAAACCGTAGAAGATCATCCGGTTCTACCCGTTTAAAAAGATCATCTTTGGAAATTCGATAATTTTTATTACCAGAAACTCCAAAACCCATAATTTTTGTGCCAATCCGGTGAGCAATTATCTTTTCTAATCCCTCAAAGGACCCACCACAAATAAATAAAATATTTCGGGTATCAATATTAATTAAACTCTGCTCAGGATGTTTTCTGCCCCCTTTAGGAGGTACAGATACAATAGATCCTTCCAGAAGCTTTAATAATCCTTGTTGTACGCCTTCTCCTGATACATCCCTGGTAATGGAAGAACTCTCCTCTTTCCTGGCAATCTTATCAATTTCATCAACATATACTATTCCCTGTTCAGCATGTTCTAAATTATAATCTGCTACCTGAAGTAATCTAACTAATACATTTTCCACATCTTCTCCCACATATCCTGCTTCGGTCAAGGTAGTGGCATCAGCAATGGCAAAAGGAACTTTTAAAAATTTAGCTAATGTTTGTGCCAATAAAGTTTTTCCCGTTCCCGAAGAACCTAACATAAGAATGTTACTCTTATCAAGTTGCACATCATTAGATTTCTTAACAATATTATTTATTCTTTTATAATGATTGTACACTGCAACAGAAATTACTCTTTTGGCATTTTCCTGACTAATAACATATTTATCTAATTCTTTTTTTATATCTTGAGGAGTAGGTACGTGCTGGACCAAATTTATGGATCGTTTAGAGATATCACTCCGAATAATATCTTCAGCATATCGGACACATTCATTACATATATTAACACCTGGTCCGGTTACCATAGCTTCAACTTCATCAGATGCCCTTCCACAGAAAGAACAAATATATTTTTCTTCAGTTTCCACTACTCCTCCTTCTTTTCCTCACTTTCTTGTTTGATAAGAATTTGATCAATTATTCCATAATTTTTTGCTTCTTCCGGAGACATAAAAAAATTCCTGTCAGTATCCTTAGATATCTTTTTTAAAGACTGTCCTGTATGCAATGACAATATTTTATTCAATTTTTCTCGTAAAGTCAATATTTCTTTGGTTTGAATTTCAATATCAGATGCCTGGCCTTGAGCTCCTCCTAAGGGCTGATGGATCATTACTCTTGAATGAGGTAAAGCAGATCTCTTCCCTTTGGTACCGGCCGCCAATAAAATTGCACCCATGCTCGAAGCCTGTCCCATGCAAACAGTCGCTATATCGGGTTGTACATATTGTATAGTATCATAAATAGCAAGTCCGGATGATACCATTCCACCAGGAGTATTAAGATATAAAAAAATATCTTTTTCTGGATCTTCCGCTGCCAGAAAAAGGAGCTGGGCTATTACCAGACTGGCAACTGTATCATCAATACCAGTACTAATGAAGATAATTCTTTCCTTTAATAATCTGGAAAAAATATCATAGGCTCGTTCTCCTCTTCCCGTCTGCTCGATTACCATCGGTATTAAACTCATAATGACTCCTCTTTATTAATATATTTTAAATTCTTATAGTCAATACCTATTATCCTGGAGTAATAATTGAAGATTTCTTTTTCGGCGTTTTCTTCTTTACTTCTTTTACTTTGGAATTATCAATTATAAAATTCATGATTTTCTCATTCAATAGTGCCTCTTGCAGCCGTCTCTTATTATTTGGATTTTTATAAAAAGTTACAATTTTTTTTGAATCTTCTCTAGATGATTTTGCAATTTCATCAATTTTTGCTTCCAGTTCATTTGGAGAAACTGTAAGATTTTCATTTTCAATAATTTTATCAGAAATTAAATTCCATTTGAGTGTACTTATTACCTGGGCATTATTTTCATCCTTAAATTTATCTTTCTCAGATTCCTTAACGTTTTTATTTTTTCTTTTGTGCTCTTCCCATAAATAATCCATGGTTCGTTCCACCATAGAAGATGGCAATTCAAACTTATTATTTCTAATTAATATATTTCTAATCGTATATTTCATTTTTTCCCTAGCTTCGTTCTCGTTTCTCTCCTGTAATTTCTTTCTAATATCTTGTTTGAATTCATCTATATTTGTATAATTACCTATTTGTTTAATAAATTTTTCATTTAACTCCGGCAAGGTCTTTTCATAAACAAATTTCACACTAAATAAATAAAAATTTATTTTTATATTACTTGATTTCTCTGCATTAGGTATAGGAATGTCTAATCGCTTTTCATCACCAGGTTTTAATCCGATCAATTGATCCTGCAAAATATCTCCCAGGGGAGGTTTACCTATTTCAAAAGATCTGCTTATATACTTTTCTCCAATAATTGGTATCCCGGAAGAATCAATCGCTTGAATATCACCTTCAATAATATTTCCTTCTGCCGATTTATTGGTAGTAGGTTTTATGTGGGCTTTTTGCTCTCGTAATAATTCAATGGTATCTTCTACCTCTTTTAAGGTTACTTCCTCAATTTCTTTCTCTAATTTTAAACCGGTGTAATTCTGTACGTCAATTTCCGGTTCAACTTCAACCTCAGCCTTAAACTGAAAGCAACCATGTTCATCAAAGGTATAATCGTTAATTTTCCCCTGAGATATTGGTTTTATATCATTTTCTTCCACGGCCTTTTTAAAAAAAATATTTAGCAGTTCATCCACCAAATCAGCTTGTAAGGAATCACCGTATTTTCTTTCAATTATCTGCCGGGGTACTTTTCCTTTTCTAAAACCGTCAACCTGTACCTTCCTTTGATATTTTTTATATACTTTTTCTCTTTGTTTATCCACCTCATGTTCAGGTATTTCAACCTGTATACTTTTCTTCCACCCTTTTACATCTTTTATATCACTTTTCACCAAATAACTCCCTTAATAATATATATAGTGCGAGAGGTGGGACTCGAACCCACACATCCAAGGATACTAGATCCTAAATCTAGCGCGTCTACCAGTTCCGCCACTCTCGCAAAAATTAAAACAATAAGATAAAAAAAAATCATTTTAATTCAAAACTATTTCTTGAGTGTTTTTATTTCAATGATTGAACGTCCAGTATATTTTTATCTTCGCCCATAATAACTAAAATATCACTAGATTTTACTTTGTAATCTGCTCGTGGGATCAGGGTTACTTTCTCTGGAATAACCTCCTTTACCACTATAACCTGAACATTATACTTATTGGTTAAATCTAATTCACCAAGTGTCTTACCTACAATTAATTTTGGCGGAGCTAAATCAACTATGCTATATCCTTCAGCAAGTGGAATATATTCTAAAATATTCTCATGAGTCAGTCTTCTGGCAACTTTTAATGACATGTCCTTTTCTGGAAAAATCACCTCTGTAGCTCCAATCATTTCCAATATTTTCCCGTGTTCTTCACTCAAAGCTTTGGTTATAATATTTTTTATCTTCATCTCTTTCAAATGCAGGGTAACTAAAACACTTGACTCAATCTGTCCTAAGCTGACAACCACCCCATCCAATTCCTCCAGGCCAAATGATTGCAACGTATCCCTATCAGTAGCATCTGCGATAACAGCTTTATGAATAGAATTTTTAACTTTATCGATTTTTTCCTCTTCCATATCAACCGCTATCACCTCAATCCCTGCATCTACTAGATTCATGGCGAGATAATATCCAAAGCTACTTAAGCCTATAATAGCTATCCCTTTCACAAGAACCTCCAAAAAAATTCTGATTTAATCAAAAAGACTCCTTATATCGCCTATCCAACTTTAATTTCTCCCTCAGCATATCTGAATTTTACCATCTTATGTGTCTGAGATAAGGCTACAGTCAAAGTTAATGGTCCCAACCTTCCAATAAACATTAATAATATAATTAATAAACGGCCAATTTTAGTCAATTGGGAAGTAATTCCCATGGATAAGCCTACAGTACCGAACGCTGAAAATGCTTCAAATAAAATTTCAATAAAGCTGCCTCTATCAGGGTGGTCAATCTGTACTTTTTGTTCTGTTAATAACAGCAGGAAAAAAACAATTCCAATAATCAATACTGAACTAAACACAATTGCAATAACTTTATTGATTGTTTCCTGGGGAATAGTCCTCTTGAAAATATGAGCATATTCCCGACCTTTAAACTTTGAAAAAAACAAAGCAATAAGAATGCCAAAACTGGTAACTTTAACTCCGCCTCCACAGGAACCAGGCGCTGCGCCAACAAACATCAAAAATATTAAAACTAAACATGAACCATTTGTTAAGGCATTCATAGGAATAGTATTAAATCCTGCCGTCCTGGCAGTCACAGACTGAAAAAGAGCAGCTAAAAGGGCTGGAATAGCTGCAATCTTATTAAAAAAATACTTTCTTTCAATAAAATATAAAAGTATAGTTCCACTAATAATCAAAAAGAAAGTTACGGTTAGTACTACTTTAGTATGCAAGGATATGGCACTATGGGTTTTTCTGTAAGAGGAGAATATCTTTTTTACATCTAATAAAACAATAAATCCTAATCCCCCCAGGATAATTAAACTCATTAAAATCAAGTTTAACCAAGGATCTGTACGAAATCCCTCAAAACTATTTGTATATAAACTAAATCCTGCATTACAGAAAGCTGAAATGGAATGAAAAATACCGTAATATAATGCTTTGGGAAAAGAATAATATTTCAGCCCTCGTATTGTAAAAAAAACTACTCCCATACCCTCAATAGAAAAAACTAAAATAATAACTTTACGTAAAAATTTAGCAATATGAGGTACTGGTTCATTTACAATGGTGAAATCAATCACATCGCGATTTCGGATTGAAACTCTATGATGCAGTAAATATAGAAAGAAAGTTGAGAAGGTCATTATACCCAATCCCCCAATCTGAATTAATATCATCACAACCAATTGCCCGTAAAGGGTAAATTCTTTTCCGATATCCACAACGGTTAAACCGGTAACACACACAGCTGAAACAGAAGTAAATAAGGCATCAACCAGACATAAAGATCCCGAGTGCTTAGCCCAGGGTAAGAGTAAAAAAATAGTGCCAATAATAATAATCATCAGAAAGCTAAGGACAATCATTCTGTTGGGAGAAAAGCTAAAAAATTTTTTCGTTTTATTTTTTTTAAAAAACGCCAATAAATTATTCTCTCTTTTTTATACGAACTTTTTTAATACGTCGTTCAAATAAGGAATCGATGGTAAAGATAAAACCTTTATAGGTTATTTCTTCATTAGTCTCCGGGATTCGTCTTAATTTATTGAGTATGAATCCACCCAGACTTTCATATTCATCTTCTGTGGGTAAATCAAACCCAATCCTCTCATTTAATTCTTCAATACCAATTTTTCCATCAACAAGCCAGGTTGTATTGTCAATCTTATTGATGAGTGCTTTCTCATTATCATATTCATCTTGTATTTCACCTACTATTTCTTCAATAACATCTTCCAAAGTAATTAATCCTGCAGTACCTCCATATTCATCAACCACAATAGCTAAATGAATTCGTTCCTTTTGAAATTCACGCAGCAACTCATCTATTTTTTTTGTTTCAGGAACATAGTAAGGTTTTTTTGCCAGATTCACCAAATTATCAAACTTTTTTTTGTTATTTTTATATTCCAATAAATTTTTAACAAAAAGAATACCTACTATTTTATCCACATCTTCATCATAAACTGGTATACGTGAATGCCCTTTCTGTTTTAGCAATTTAATCACTTCATCATAGGGTGCATTTTTTTCTAAAACCACCATATCCATTCTGGGGACCATTACTTCTTTAACCGTAGTATCACTAAACTTAAATATTGAGTTTATCATCTCTTTTTCTTCATTATCTATCGTTCCCTTCTCTTCACTTACTTGAATAACTGCTTTCATATCCTCTTTATTAATAAATAAATCATCCTTTGTAACCTTAAATAAAGAAGCAAACATGGTATATAATTTATCAAACGAGTAAGAAAAGGGGGTAAACAATTTCACTACTCCTACTAAGGGGAAGGAAACTGCCAGAGCGAACTTTTCATAATTTTTCACAGCAAACACCTTAGGGGTAACTTCACTGAAAATTAAAATTATAAAAGTGACAATAATAATTTCAAAAAGTAATTTATTGGTTCTTCCCAAATAATTCCCTGAAATATATTTACTGGTAAATAAGGCCGCTAGAGTTGCTGCCGCAACATTAACAACTGTATTGCCCACCAAAATAGTCATTAAAAGTCGTCTTGGTTTATTAAGAAGATTTAAAACTCGAACCGTATTTTTTGATTTATCCTTTTTATCATTTAATCTATGAATATCACTCGATTTAAAAGAAAAATAGGCGGATTCAGCACCAGAAAAGAAACCAGAAAGTAAAATAAAAAAAATAAATAATATTACAGCATAAAACGCTTCTATTTCCAATGAACCGTTCACCTCCAATTTTTTATTTCATATTCATTTTCTCTAAATAAAACTCTTCCCTGTTTTCCATAGAAATTTTTGTATCCCTTTGCTGATCATCATACCCCATTAAATGTAACATGCCATGAATTATTAATCGGGCAAGTTCTTGAGTAAAATTTACTTGATAATACTTCGATTGTTCTTGTGCCCTATCCACACTAATATAAACTTCACCCCATAAATAATCTTCATTCCAGGGAAAGGCTAATACATCCGTTGGTTTATTCTTATCTAAAAATTGTTTATTTAATTGTGTAATATATTCATCCGAAACCAAAACAATAGATATAGCACCCTGATGATATGACTGTTCTGTTTCTAATATAGTATAGATTATCTGTTTTATCCAGTCCGCTGTGACAATTTTTTTTACTTTATGAAAATGTACTGTAATAGAATTAAGATTTGAGGATTCAGGATTATTTATTTCTTTCATTATAATCTACTCTTGTATGAAAAGTACCAGCTAAGATTGTTAAAAAACTATCCTTGATTTTCTCAAGATCTTTGAGGGTCAAAGGGGAATCATCCAACTGGCCATCATTAAATATCTCATCCACCAATCTGTTAATCATCCCTTTAATGCGGCTATGGGTAAATTTTTGCATGGTTTTGGTTGCAGCTTCAATAGTATCGGCCAACATAACTATAGCGGCTTCCTTGGTTTGGGGCTTAGGCCCTGGATAGGAATAATCTTCTACACTAACATCATCTTCGGCAGTAGACTTTTCTAAAGCTTTGTCATAAAAATATTTCATTGATTTGGTACCATGGTGTTGTACAATAATATCTTTTACTGCTTCCGGAATTTTATACTCATTGGCAATTTCAATACCCATTTTAACATGATTTTTTAATATTAAAGCACTCATACGTGGGACTAATTTATCATGAGGACTTTTATCCGCTACTTGATTTTCAATAAAATATTCCGATTTTTCCAGTTTACCAATATCATGATAATATGAACCCACTCTGGCAAGCAGTGAATTTGCTCCCAAAGCTTGAGCTGCAGCTTCTGCCAAATTACCAACAATGATAGAATGATGATAGGTGCCAGGAGCTTCCAGAGACAATCTCTTTAATATGGGATGATTTAAATTAGAAAGTTCCAATAAAGAATAATCAGTAGTTAAATTAAAAATGGATTCTATCAGGGGGAGAAGTCCATAGGTTATGATGGGGGCAAGAATTCCTAAAAGTATACCATAAGGCCATTGCGTAATTATATCAGCAAAAGGTTTAAGATGTAAGTAGTCAACAATAGTTATTATTAAAATATTGATACCGGCCAGTAGAAAAATCGATTCCACCATTTGACGTCTTCCACCTACTCTATGTATGGTTATTACGCCTGCTATACTCATAAAAAATGATACCATGGTAACATTAAAATCATTACCCCACATTCCTCCAATTAAAAGACTTATAAAAATGGCTCCGGCAAATCCAGTCTGAGTATCAAAAATGGTGGTCAAAAGCATAGAAAAAATAATCGCCGGTACCAAATTTTCATTAATATTAAATTCCTTAACCATAAAGGAAAGTAGAGAAATTAAAAATATCAATATGGTAATAACAACAATCGATTTTGTATCCACTAATATTTTTTCATTGTGAAAATACAAAAAGGAAGCAAAAAAAAGAAACAACAATAATATAAAGGCAAATCTACTGATATAGGGAAATATTTTTTTTATACCTCTGGAATGAATTCCTGTTTCTGCTTTTTTGGCAGCCAGGGATTCCAACTTTTTTCGTATCTCTTTGGTTATTCTCTCATTATTGTCTACGATCTTTTCATCTTTTTTAACAAATCCACTACTTCTAGGAACTCTGGCAACAGCATTATCAATCCTCTCTTGATAAGCCTCCTTGTTAAATATTAAATTAGGTTCTAAAAAATAACTTATTATACCATATCCAACCTGAGCCAAATAATCCTCTCGGGGATAAGCTTCGGTTAATTCCTCAATAACTTTCTCTTTAGCTGTATTAAAATCAAAAAATTCTTCAATGGATCTAACTACTTCTTCATCTTCTTCAAGAATTACTATCCTTCCATCTACCGGACTTATTTCTTCTTTCTCAATATTATAAATTCCAACTGCCATTACATCCTGAACAATCCTATTGATGGTTGTATGAAGTTGGGAAAGAGTCCTTGCATTTAACCTGAAATTTTTCCTTTCCAATAATTTTTTGTAATTAGAATCAGAAAAACTGATACTATACTTTATAAATAAGGAGTCACTATTAGCACCACTTCCTTTTGTTATGGTATTTCTTACTTTTATCACCTCATTAAAAAAACTATTAATATTTTCCAGTATCTCAGAAACTTTCTCAGAATGATAAGTGAATACAAGATGAACTTGCTGTTCGGCGACAGCACAATCTTTTTTATATTCCTCTTCTGTCTTTAATATCTCAAAGCTAAAAGGCGCAACAATGCGACGATTACTTATATTACCTTCTTTCAAATCTGAAAATTCCAGAGAAGTATCTGTGGGAAACATAAAAATCAGGACGAATGATAAGCTGAAAATTATTAATAAATGGAATCCAAGTCTTACCTGTTTATCAATTGAACTATTCAATTTTTTGCTATCACCCTGCAATAATTTTTTAAATGATATGATAATACGTTTCAAATGATATCTCATTCACTTTGCTCCCTTTTCCGCTGAAAATTCTCATAAGCATTGATAATTCTCTTGACTAGTCTATGACGAATTACATCTTCTTTATTTAAATAGACAAAAGCTATACCATCAATTCCCTTTAAAATCCTCTGTATTTGAATTAAGCCCGATTCTTTTTCCTGGGTTAAATCAATTTGGGTGATATCTCCAGTTATTATAGCTTTGGAATACTTCCCCAGTCGGGTTAAAAACATTTTCATCTGCAAGGATGAACAATTTTGAGCTTCATCTAATATAACAAATGCATTATCTAAGGTCCTACCCCGCATGTAAGCTAAAGGGATAATTTCAATAATTTTCTGTTCCACAAAATTCTGTATTTTATCTGAAGGTAGCATTGAAAACAGGGCGTCAGTTAACGGCTTTAAATATGGATCCACCTTTTCCATCATATCACCGGGTAAATATCCTAAACTTTCTCCTGCCTCAATTGCAGGTCTGGATAAAATTATTTTTGATACTTCTTTATCATACAATTTTGCTAAAGCAATAGCCACAGCAAGGAATGTCTTTCCAGTACCAGCTGGGCCAATAGTGAATACTATATCATTCATTTCTGCTGCTTTGATATAATTATTTTGTCCCGGTGTTTTGGCTTTGATTTCTCCCTTTTTCCCCTTGAAAACTATAGAATTAATCTTTGGTGCTTGTTTCTTTTCTAAATGATTATTATCAATATGAATTACATCGATTACTGTTTGAATATCATCTGAACTTATTTTTTTATTTTTCTTTATAATAGTGAATATCTCATAAAATAATTTTTCAACCTTATCAACTGCCGTGTTCTCACCACTAATAATAAGGTCTTCTCCCCGTACTACAATTTTAACATCGAATTTAGACTCTATAAGATCGATATGTTCATCATACGGTCCTAAAAGTTTAAACTGATCAATATCATTTGTTTTGATGGAAATACTTTTATTCTTCATATATAAAAAGCTCTCTTCTTGAAAGAAAATTTCAAGTAAGAGAGCTAATAATTTTAAATTTCCAAATTAATATCTAACAAAATGTTAGTGTAATAAAAACTGAGAAGTATACATTCCTTATTCTTTAGGAATTGTAATAACCTGATAGGGATAGATTATATTGGCATCATCGATAACATCATTGTTAGCTTCATATAACTCGGTCCATTTGGTTGGGTCACCATACACTTCTGCCATGCCGGCTATCTTGGAAAGATATTCACCTTTTACTACCAGGTGTTCATTTTCAGCAACCCCGCGAGCGATATTAAACATCTGATCCGGATAAATCAAATCTGCATTCTTAATCTGATCCTTATTCACGCAATATATTCTAATCCACTGATAGGGATTATCATAGATTTCTTCTTTTTTGGAAATATCCCAAAGATTATCACCCCTGACCACAGTATACTTATCGAATATATTAGCAGGCATTTTGGCTCGTAAATTTGCTGCCTTTCCTTCCAATTCCTCTACTTTATTCTGCATTTCTGTAAGTATATAGATATCACTATTTTTCGCCTCTTCAATACGAGCTTCTAATTCAGAAAGCTCATCTTTACTTCTGAAAAGCTCTTCCGGACTTAAAGCAGCAAGTCCATCCAATTTGCTATCAACATCTTCTAAATTCTGACGGTAGGCATTAACACTTTCTTCATCTGTCCCTATTAAAGTATAAATTTCACCCCAGGTATCATCAATATCCATCTGTATCTCAGCAATTTGTGCTTCTAAGGTATCAATTTCCGCTTGAAGTGAATCAATTTCCGCTTGATTCTCTGCTTCTTGGTTTTGTAAATCTGCAAGCTGCATTTTATAATCTTTCTTTTTAAGTTGTCGCTCTTCTTGGTCTTGAGCGAAACTGTTGACTACAAAAAGCAACATACAGAGTATGACAAAAAATATTGTCAGTTTACTCTGAAATCTCATTATTATTCCCTCCATAATTATATAATTTATTTTAGTGCATCAAATTATAACTTTGATTCAACTTTTTCTTTCTCTGCTTTAACATTCTCAAGTTCAACTTTTTTATCAGCTAATGTTTGCTCTAACTCGGCTTTTTCCTGTTTCATCTCTTCAACTTTTGTATCTGATGATTGAACTGCTGCCTGCGTTTCATCTAGAGTAGTAAGCTCTTCTTCATTAGCATAACGAGTACACCCTGTGATAAGGAAAGAAGTAATAATAACGATTCCAAATAAAGCTGTTACAAACTTCTTAGCTATTTTTCTCATCCTCTACACCTCCTTTTGGTTTTAATTACAGATATTTATGTTATTTAATAATATTAATAAAAAAAAATCATATTGTCAAGTAAAAAATAATTTAGTTTTAAATTTTCCACCATTTATTTATCTGATTTATCCAGTAACCTAAGTCCCAGTTCTTTTAATTGCTTAGCATCTATCGGTGAAGGTGAATTATCCATTAAAGATAAGGCACTGGTGGTTTTAGGAAAGGCGATAACATCCCTGATTGATTTTTCACCGGCTAAAATCATCACCAAACGATCAAAACCAAAAGCAATCCCTCCATGGGGAGGAGCACCGAATTCCAAGGCTTTAAGTAAAAAACCAAACTTTTTTTCTGCCAAAGGCAGATCGATACCAATTAAATTAAAAACTTTTTCCTGGATTTCCTTCTTATGATTTCTTATACTACCTCCGGCAATTTCATTTCCATTGATCACCAAATCATAAGCCCTGGCTTTTACTTTATGGGGATATTTATCAAGAAGATTAACATCTTCGGTTTTAGGAGAAGTAAAGGGATGATGCAAAGCATCATATTTCTTCTCCTCTTCGTTCCATTCCACCAAAGGAAAATCAACTATCCATAAAGGGGCATATGTATTTTTATCATACAAGCTATTATCTTCCGCCAGTTTTAAACGTAAATTACCCAGGGCAGCACAGCATATGCTATCTTCTGCCGCCACCAGAAAAATGACATCTCCTGGACTTACCTTAAATCTCTGGCAAATAGTGGTAATAATAGTATCGGAGATAAATTTTTGAATAGGTGTTTTAATGGATTCATCCCCAATATAAATGGGAATTAATCCTTTGGCGTCATATTGTTTAACAAAATCAGTATAGGAATCAATAATTTTTCTGGAAAGACAGCCTGCTTTTTCCAGTTTAATTCCCTTTACTTTTCCTTTATTTTTTAATACCGTATCAAAAACCTTGAAACCGCAATCCTTGACTATATCACTGATATCAGTAATTTTCATTTCAAATCTAATATCAGGATTATCCACTCCGTAATTTTCCATAGCCTCGGAATAGGAAAGAACCGGAAAATTTTCGGGCAATTGAACATCTATTACTTCCTGGAATATTTTTCTGGTCATTCGTTCAAAAATAGAGTAAATATCCTGTTCATCAATAAAGGACATCTCAACATCTATTTGAGTGAATTCCGGTTGTCGGTCCGCTCTTAAATCTTCGTCGCGAAAACATTTAACAATCTGAAAATATCTATCATATCCTGATATCATTAAAATTTGTTTATATGTCTGAGGAGATTGCGGTAAGGCATAAAAACAGCCCTTATGTAAACGACTGGGCACTAAAAAATCTCTGGCCCCCTCCGGAGTGCTTTTCATAAGAAAAGGAGTTTCGATCTCCAGAAATCCCTCCTTGTCAAAAAAATCTCTTGTACACATGGAAGCCCGGTGTCGCAAAAGTAAATTCCTCTGTAATCGGGATCGACGTAAATCCAGATAGCGATATTTAAACCGAAGTTCTTCTGAGGCATCCGGGGGTTCTTTAATTAAAAAGGGTAAAGGGTGGGATGTATTGTAAATAAGTAATTCATTAACAGAGACCTCGATTCCCCCGCTAGCCATACTGTCTTTTATCTTCCCCTCTGGTCGTAACTTAACTTCACCCTTTACTGCAATGACTGATTCCATTCGTAATTTTTGCGCTTTCTGGCACATTTCTTTATCATTTTCGGGATGAAAGACAATCTGGATTACTCCCCACCTATCTCTTAAATCAATAAAAATTAATCCTCCATGATCTCTATTTTTTACCACCCATCCCATTAAAACAACTTTGTCACCACTATTTTTACGATTAAGCTGACCACAGTTATGGGTTCTTTTCCAATTACTTTTTACCAATTAAACCGCCTTTCTTCCTTAATATCCAAAAATATAGGTCTGACGGAAAGTTACATTTCCTGCTTGTGGATTCACTGATTTAAAATCTTTCCAATGGCTGATGCGAGCTACAATACATCTTTCCACTCTTTCATTATTAAGGCTAGAAGAAAGTATGGAAGCATCCACAACTTCTCCCTGAGGATTAATGGTAATCCTGACCACCACCTTTCCCCTGAGGCTGGGATGTCGTCTTAACTCACGTTCATAACAATATTTTATGACTTGATTATGAGAAAGTAAAACCTGCTGAATGTTTTGGGTATTACGATATTGTTTTTTCCCCGAATCCTTTTCTCCAGCTTCTTGGGAGGATTCAATAGTCAAGGTACCCTCCCGACTCATAAGATCCGAATTTACTCCCTGGTCTTGGGATAGTAAATCATCTATAGCAGCTTGCCCTCCTGTTCGCTTACCTTGTCCCCCTCCTCCTTCTGTTCCGCCACTTTCCTCAGAAGAACTTCTTAATGTTTGTAATCCATTCACTGATGAAAGTAAATTATCTAAATCCTCATTATTACTGCCGCTGTACCCATCCTCAAAAATACTTACCGCACCATCTCCGGTTGAGGTTCTATCAGAACTTGTTAAAATGCCTAACAATCCTTTGGATCTCACTTTTTGGGATACTTCACTACGTGCTCTGCGTCGGGCTTCTGCGGAACTGGAAGCTCTGGCCGAAGCAGAGGAACCACCAGGACTGCCAGTACTTTCAGAGGCTTCGGAACCGGACCCCTCCTCTCCTTCACCTTCTGAAGTGGTTTCTTCCCCTGCTGTCTCCCCTGGTTGTTCTTCACTACCGCTGCCGGATCCTAAGGTTACTTCACCTTCATCCTCAATTGGTTCTTTTTCCAGAATAAAAGAGGCAAATTGCTGTTGAATTTTATTTATTTCCTTTTCAGAATACTGTTCCACCGGTTTCATGGCCAAAATTGACACAAAAATAATCTCAACCACAACAGTAATAAATAATATGAGTAAAAAATTTGTGTCCAGCTTCTGCCAGAAGGATTGTTTAAAATAGTTCATATTTATTTTAGCAGATAAATTTGATTTTTTATCAATTTTTCCGCTCTTACTATTTTTATTCATCAAACCTCTTTTTGATACACCACTAATCGTAAATTAGGAAAATTTGATTGCCCGCAGGTAGCCATTATTTTTATCAGTATTTCATAGGGTAAATTTTTATCCCCCTGAATAGTTACTTTACCTGAATACTCTGCACCATACCTTTCTTTCATCACTGTTGCTTCTTGGGCATACTGCCGGAGTACATTACGCAAGGATGGAATGATATAACCATTGATTTCATTAACCGTGCTGGTCTTCTCTATTGCTTTACCATTTACCAGAATCCAATCAGATGAGACAGTCACATCCAATCCTAACTCAGGAGCTTGCTGAGTGGTGGAGGAAGGGAGAGTTAAATCATCAGATGGATTAATCAATTGTCCCTGAGTGGAATATGTCTTTAACAGAAATACCAGTATGATAGTAAACATATCCATCATGGATGTTAATTGAAGCCGTACCGTTTGACTTCTTTTTATACCTCTTCTTTTCCGATTAAGTTTTGAAACCATAGTATCTAACCAATGCTTTAAAATTTATTTATAAAATTACTAATTATTCATATTTTATTATATCTCGACAGCTAACCATGAATATTAAACTTTCCATCCCATCCAGAATAATAAGTTCAGAGTTCAGGGGTCAGGGTAATTCATTTTAATAGATTCTTGCACTAAAGGAAACGTTAGGAAATAGGATAATATGTTCTCCCTCCACTTCTACTTCTCTTGATGCATCCATGGTTTGCACAATGGTCTGATAGGTAATATCTGACTCTGCCATGATAATAATTTCATCCGTATCGGCAAACTTGGTATCCGCCTTTTTCTTTATTTCATACAAAGTACTGGTAAGCAATTCAAAATCATATTGATCATCTTTTAAGGGTATGGACGGTTTGTTTGCTTCTCTGCCTGAAAGTACTGCCAGACTGCTTGAAATAAAAAAGCCTTGATCAGTGACTGTTACGGTTAAATCTAATTCTTTGAGTTGTTCCTCTGGAATTTCCTTCTCCATTTCTGCTCTTTCACCAGAAGCAGCCGGAGGGAGGTTAAGTTCTATAATTCCTAATCTTACAAACTCCGCTGAACTTAATAGTAAAGGTATCAATACCACCATAAGATTCATCATGGGAGTAATGTTGACATGCATTTCATCAATATCATGCCGCATCATTTTTGATGGTCGATGTGCCATATCCCAATCCTCATCTGGAAAGAATATTCATTAATTTTATGGTATGTTCATCTATTTCATCTATAATAGTAATAGTTTTATTATGCAAAACCGTATATATCAGTATGGCCGGAATTGCAATAGTTAATCCGGTTAAAGTGGTATTCATGGCCACAGATATTCCG
>CAZKMO010000055.1:0-19597 GCA_964554015.1 uncultured bacterium | reverse complement strand
ATGCGGATAGCGAAAATCACGGGGAGGAATGAAATTCTCCTTGATAGTGCGGGGAGAAACCCACTTCAAGAGATTGATCATGCTTCCTGCCTTATCATTGGTGCCGGAAGCACGGGAACCGCCAAAAGGCTGCTGTCCCACCACAGCCCCGGTGGGTTTGTCATTGATATAAAAGTTACCGGCGGCATTCTCCAGAATTCTGGTAGCCAGCACTGCTGCTTCTCTATCTTTGGAAAAGATAGCACCGGTCAGAGCATAGGGTGAGGTTTCATCACAGAGATGGAGAGTTTCCTCGTATGTATCGTCAGGATAGACATAAAGGGTAATAACCGGTCCGAATATTTCTTCCTGCATGGTCTTGAATTTGGGATCCTTGCTAACTATGATAGTGGGATCAATATAATACCCTTTGGAATTATCGTAACTGCCCCCGGTGAGAAATTCGGCTTCAGAAGCTGCCTTGGTAAAATCAATGTACTCGGTGATAGAATCAAAGGCAGCCCGGTCAATCACCGCACACATGAAGTTGGTGAAATCCTCCGGATCCCCCATGGTAATCTCTTTGGTCATCTTTATCAAGGTATCCTTGAGTTCCGGCCAAATTGACTGAGGTATATAAGCCCGGGAAGCAGCCGAACATTTTTGCCCCTGATATTCAAAAGCTCCCCGAACAATGGCTACTGCCAGTTCCTTAACATCAGAAGAATTATGGGCGAAAATAAAATCCTTGCCCCCGGTCTCTCCCACAATACGGGGATAGGTATGATATTTGTTTATATTTTCTCCTATGGTCTTCCACATGGAGTGAAAGGTTGCGGTGGAGCCGGTAAAGTGTATTCCAGCCAGATGAGGACTGGCAAGCACGGGATTACCAATAGAACTCCCACGTCCGGGTATCAAGTTGATGACTCCATCCGGAAGACCGGCATCCTTAAAAAGCTGCATCAAGTGGTAGGCTATATACACGGTAGAAGAAGCTGGCTTCCATAGAGCTACATTTCCCATTATAGCGGGAGCAGTGGGTAAATTACCCGCAATGGAGGCAAAATTAAAAGGAGTTACAGCAAAGACAAATCCTTCCAGAGGGCGCTGTTCCAGATAATTCCAGCAGCCCCGGGAGGATGAAGGTTGACGTTCATAAATCTGCTGCATATAATAAGAATTAAACCTCCAGAAATCAATAAGCTCACAGGCAGAATCTATTTCTGCCTGAAATACGGTTTTACTGGCATTAAGCATATTGGCAGCATTTAAAGTAGCCCGCCAGCGGGTAGCAAGAAGATCAGCTGCTTTTAGAAACACACTGGCCCGTGCTTCCCAGGGCAGCGAAACCCATTTTTTTCTGGCTTGCATGGCTGCCTCCACTGCCATAGAAACTTCCTTTTCACTCGCCTTATGATACCGAGCCAATACATGACCATGGTCATGAGGGCAGACACATTCCGCCATATCACCGGTTTTAATTTCCTGACCTCCTATAATAATTGGTATTTCTATTTCCTGTTTTTTTAATTCAGCAAGTTCTGCTTTTATTTCTTGCTTTTCCTTACTGCCCGGGCCATAGGATAAAACCGGTTCATTTTTAGGAATGGGAACATTACATAAAGCATACGCCATAATTTTACTCCTTATATTGTAAATTTTTGATTGATTAGTATCATATTAAATATTTCTGTTAGATATTCAGAGGTTCTCGTTAGTTAAGATAATTATTTTAAAAATAAAGTTCAAGATATAATGATGAAATATCAAATATTGCTTTTTTAACTTGACAAAAATAAAAAATTTTTCTATATTTAAGCATTATTTAAAGGAAAACCATGATACATCTCAATTTCCCAAATACTGCTGATATATATTTTTACACCAACTGGTGGTGGCATATATATTATCGCAGTGGGAATGAGATGTCGGTGAATTAAGTTAATTTTCATCCATTATAAAATTAAATCCCGCTGCTAAATTTAACAGCGGGATTTTTTTATTTGTGCTAAAATTATTATGCAGTTAATAATAATCAATTAAACAAGGAGGAATCTGATGGAAACAACCAAAATACTTTTATCGGAAAAGGAGATGCCTACCCAATGGTATAATATAATCGCTGATATGAGTTCCCCGCCTAAACCACCCCTGGGTCCGGATGGAAATCCCATCTCACCGGATCTATTGGCCCCGGTTTTTCCCATGAATCTCATTGAACAGGAAGTGAGTAGGGAACGCTGGATTGATATTCCTGAACCAGTACTACAGGCATACTGCTTATGGCGACCATCTCCCTTATATCGTGCCTATAATCTGGAAAAAGCGCTGAATACTCCTGCCAAAATTTTTTATAAACATGAAGGATTCAGTCCTCCGGGAAGCCACAAGCCCAATACTGCTATACCGCAAGCTTATTATAACAAGGAGTTTGGTATAGAAAGACTTACTACCGAAACAGGCGCGGGACAGTGGGGAAGCGCCCTTAGTTTTGCCTGCTCACTTTTCGGTCTGGAATGCAAGGTATTCATGGTTCGTATCTCCTTTGATCAAAAACCATATCGACGGCTTATGATGAATACCTGGGGAGCAAACTGTGTTCCCAGTCCCAGCCAGGAGACCAAAGCAGGCCGAGCAATTCTGGAAAAAGATCCGGATACTCCGGGCAGTTTGGGTATAGCTATCAGCGAAGCCATAGAATTAGCAGTTAGTGATACATCGGGTAAAACCCGCTATTCTTTGGGAAGTGTGCTCAATCATGTTATGCTCCATCAAACTATCATAGGACTGGAAGCTAAAAAACAGCTAAAAAAGGCCGGTATAGATAAGGTGCATACCATTATTGGCTGTGCCGGAGGAGGAAGTAATTTTTCCGGATTGGCGTTGCCCTTTGCTGCTGATAAAATTAACGGAGCAGATATTGACATTATACCGGTGGAACCGACTGCCTGCCCCACTATGACCAGGGCACCCTTTGCCTATGATTTCGGGGATACTGCTCAAATGACCCCTATGCTGCCCATGCATTCTCTGGGTCATGCTTTTGTTCCTCCGCCAATTCATGCCGGAGGTTTGCGCTACCATGGAATGGCGCCTATTGTCAGTCAGTTAATTAAGGATGGTATAATGACTCCTCGGGCAATTGATCAGCTCAAATGTTATGAAGCTGGTGTACAATGGGCCAGAACAGAAGGATTCATTCCTGCACCGGAAACTAACCATGCCATTGCTGCAGTAATTGATGAAGCCTTGAAAGCAAAAGAAGCCGGAGAAGAAAAGGTAATACTGTTTAACTGGAGCGGACACGGTCTTATGGATTTAACCGGATACGAAGCTTATTTTTCAGGGAAATTGGAAGAATTTCATTTGCCTCAGGAAGAAATTGATAAATCAACTAAAGTATTGGAAAATCATCCCAAACCGGAGTGATTCGAATAATAATACCATACTGAATAAACAGCGGGACAACTATGGTTTTCCTAGTTGTCTCGCTGCTTAAATAGGAGAAAACCGGTGAAACAATACGATTCCTACGAAAAGCGTTGTCCTATCCTGGGACACCAGATTCAATTTTCCTATTGCCGACAATGTGAAGTGGGAAAACCCTGCGCCCGCATCCTAAACTGCTGGTCACATTCTCTGCCCATTAACGCCTATATAACCAAATTTTTTGGTTCGGAAGAGATGCAAAGGCTCACCACTCCCCCCCCAAATAAAATGTACACTATCCTTGATATTATTAATAAAATTAAAGGAAAATAGGAAATAGGTAATGACTTGATACATTTATAGAGTGACCGAATATCAAGTCAGGTAAAAAGTCAGTAGACAGATATCAGAGGTCAGTGTCTTGTCCTGAAATAGGTTTACAATTTTAACAATAATTTTTCCCTTCGATTTGTAATAATTTTTTCTTTTTCTTCCTCTACCACCTTACTTATTCTCATCTCATCATAATAACTAACAATCCAGTCATCCTGAGGAACGAAGTGACGAAGGATCTCATGCTACTCTGTGTTAAGTAAAAGAGCAAGTTCTACTGGAAATGAATGTATTTTTTTTAAGAATAGTACTTTTTCAGCAAAAAATCTTCATACCTTTTCATGGATCGGCATGAGATTCTTCGTTCGCATTGCTCACTCAGAATGACAATTTGGAACGACTGGAATAAAAACTGTAAACTTTTTCCAGGACGGCACATCCCCAACCTTCATTCTTAAAACAATATTTATTATTCAATGTATTAATATGTCTGATTTACCGCAGGGGCGGAAGTTCCTGCGGGACAGGGAATTTGTTAAAATACTTTCTTGTAAAGTAAGCTCAGTAATTCATCTCAATCTAACAGTTCATCTATTATGGCTATTATTTCCTTCAGGTCAAAAGGCTTTTCTAATGTACGATCGGCACCTAAAATTGACGCCATTTCTAAAAATCCTTCTGGTGCGGTGCGGCCGCCTCCGGAGTATGCAATGATTTTCAGTTTGGGATAGTTATGGCGAAGAATTTTGATGGTTTCAATCCCTTCCTTTTCAGGCATGATAAGATCCGTTATAACCAGATCAAAGGGAGTCTTTTCCTGAAGCTTAATGCCAACCTTGCCGTCAGCAGCTTCCATCACTTTATGCCCTAAACGTTCCAATTTCTGCCTGAGTATGTCTCTCATCTGGTATTCATCATCGATTATAAGAATATTTGCCATTGTCTATGTATACCTCCTTATTTATTTGATCCTCAACCTTAAGCATGTTTTTTCTGTTTTAATTCGGGTAGATATATGAGAAAAGTGGTACCTTGCCCGGGCTTGCTTTTGACAGAGATAATTCCGTTATGCTCTTGAATGATTCCGTGAACCACGGCAAGACCCAAGCCGGTCCCCTTATTTTGTTTTTTTGTGGTAAAGAAAGGTTCAAATATTCGGCTGACAGTTGTGGAATCCATTCCACAACCTGTATCACGTATGCTGAGTTTCACATAGGATTCCCTGGTAATATGGGGATATGCGGCCAATTCCTTTGAATCGAAACCTACATTGGTCAGGCTTATTTCGAGTATGCCACCCTTTTCTTGCATGGCCTGAACAGCATTAGTGCATAAATTTAATAGAACCTGATGAATCTCAGTTGTGTCTGCCAGAACAATATCTTTTTTAGTTTTTAATTGTTTTCGAACCTTAATTTTAGCAGGGATAGTTGACATTAAAAGTATGATAACTTCTTCCACAATCTGACTGATTCGTACCGGTTTCATTTTATGCTTACTCTGCCTGCTGAAAGCAAGAATTTGGCTTACCAGACTTTTAGCCCGGTTTGTGGCGATTAAAACCTGTTCCAGATTGTTATAAGTCTGAGTCTCTTTTACAACATCCTCGAGACATAATTGAATATAGCCTTTTATGGAGCTAAGTATATTATTAAAATCATGGGCAATGCCACCGGCTAAGGTTCCAACGGCTTCCATTTTTTGGGATTGAAGCAGCATGCTTTGATATTTTTCTTTTTCTGCTTCTGCTTTTTTACGTTCGGTGATGTCTCGTGAAATGACTGACACACTCTTGACTTTACCAGTCTTCAAGTCTTTTATGGGACTTATAACTCGGTTGGACCACCTTTCTTTTCCCGGCCATTTAAACTCAAATCGAACCGGCTTACCGGTGTTAAATACTTTCTTGATGTTTTCCAGGAATTTTTCTGATTCCGTTTTGGGATGGAGGTCCTGGTATTTTTTCCCGATGAGTTCCTCGCTTTTCTTTTGGGAAATGCGGCCCGAATCCACCATGTGGGATAAATGGGCATCATTCACAAAAATGTATCGGTAATCCTCATCTACGGCATACACAGAGTCGGTTGAACCCTCCAACAGGGAACGAAGTTCAGCTTCTTTATTTGCCAGGGCTTCTTCTGCTTTTTTCCGTTCGGTGATGTCCTCATAGGTGCCCAGGATCCCTATGACCTTGCCTTCGGAATCAAGCAGCGGCACCTTGTTGGTCTTAGCCCAGGAGTGGGTGCCGTCAGTTTTGAGAAAAGGTTGAATAATGTCATATTTGGGAAGGCCTGATTTAATAATCCTCTTATCATCCTTCTGGAATGACTCGGTTTCCTCTTTGGACCAGGGAAGATCATAACCGCTCTTTCCTATGACCTCCTTTGAAGATTTCAGGCCGGCTGCGGTGAGCCAGGCGCGGTTGGCACCCAGGTATATTGAATTACGATCTTTCCAAAAGACTCCCACCGGAAGTGTGTCTAATACAGTTTGCAGCATGCGCCTGGAATCATTCAAGGCGTTCTCTATTTGCTTACGCTGGGTGATGTCTCTGGAAATGACTGACACACTCTTGACTTTACCAGCCTTCAAGTCTTTTATGGGGCTTAAGACTCGGTTGGACCACCTTTCTTTTCCCGGCCATTTAAACTCAAATCGAACCGGCTTACCGGTGTTAAATACTTTCTTGATGTTTTCCAGGAATTTTTCTGATTCCGTTTTGGGATGGAGGTCCTGGTATTTTTTCCCGATGAGTTCCTCGCTTTTCTTTTGGGAAATGCGGCCCGAATCCACCATGTGGGATAAATGGGCATCATTCACAAAAATGTATCGGTAATCCTCATCTACGGCATACACAGAGTCGGTTGAACCCTCCAACAGGGAACGAAGTTCAGCTTCTTTATTTGCCAGGGCTTCTTCTGCTTTTTTCCGTTCGGTGATGTCCTCATAGGTGCCCAGGATCCCTATGACCTTGCCTTCGGAATCAAGCAGCGGCACCTTGTTGGTCTTAGCCCAGGAGTGGGTGCCGTCAGTTTTGAGAAAAGGTTCAATAATGTCGTATTCGGAATGACCAGATTTCATTATCCTCTTATCATCCTTCCGGAATGATTCCGCTTCCTCTTTAGACCAGGGAAGATCATAATCGCTCAATCCTATAACCTCTGTTGAAGATTTCAGCCCGGTTGCGGAGAGCCAGTTGCGGTTGGCACCCAGGTATATTGAATTACGATCTTTCCAAAAAACTCCCACAGGAAGTGCGTCTAATACAGTTTGCAGCATGCGCCTTGATTTGTTCAAGGCCTTCTCTGCCCGCTTGCGCTCGGTGATATCCTGATTTGTGCCGTACGCCTTGATGGTTCGACCCTGGCTGTTCTTGACAATGAAGAAGCGTACGGATATGTAGCCTGTTTCACCATCTGCATAAATAATGCGATGTTCCAGCTGACGGCTGTAATCGGGATCTTTTGCCTGGATGGCTTTCTTGATTTCGGCTGCCACTACCTGCATGTCATCCGGATGCACAAACTGCCTGGCATATTGTTCCGATGACATTGTATAACCGCCGACCCTTTCAGCAGTTGTGCGAAAAATATCATAAAAATGGTCATCAAAAGTAAATATGTCTTCTGCAATATCGTATTCCCAGTAGCCCAGTCTGGCGATTTCCATCGCATTCGACAATTTAACTTCACTGGAGTGCAGTGCTTCTTCCGTTTGTTTCTGCTTTGTGATGTCAGAAAAAACTCCATCTGCATATATTTTTCCATTCTTGACATAAGTGCCTGTGGATCTATCAAGTAACCATATCCACTTACCATCCTTTCTTTTAATCCTGTATTCAACATGAAGTGGAATATCCCTCTGTAATAATTTTTGAAAAGCAATTTTCACTTTTTTGACATCGTCTGGATGAATTTGTCCTATCCAGAGTCGTTCCCCTTCCTGATAAATTTCTTCAGGTGTATAACCATAGATATCTTTGGCATTAGAACTTATGAAAATTGTATGATATTTACTATCAGTCGTCCAACTTACATCCGGAATGTTTTTTATCAGGGAGCGATATTTTTTCTCACTCTCCCGCAGTGCCTCTTCGGCCTGCTTGTGTTCGGAGATATCTATATGCATCATGACAATATTCCTAATTTTGCCCTTTTCATCCTGGAGGGAGTATATTAAGGATTGAATCCAATGTTTTCTGCCTTTAGGGGCAGATTTTGTTTTCCTGGATTCATGTTCAAAGGGAGGAAGGGAAAGTGTTTCACCTGTAAAACCTTTTTTGATATAAGGTAGTAATCCAAGATTCTTAACCTGTTCATCCTTGAAGATATTGTATTTGCTAAAATTCTTTGCAGTTATCCCCCAGAGTCTCTCGTAGGCCTTATTGGCCTGCACAATGCGGCCGTCGGGTGTCATAATTTGCATGGCAACAGGGGATTGCTTTATCAGTTCCTGCAAAAGTAGGGTATTTTCTTTTAACATGGCGCATGCTCCCAAAATTATTAATTATGAAGGAGTTGTCACATTATTAAAATCAATTGTTATTCAGATCTTGATAAAATTGCTTTGTTAACTATATTGAAATATTCTATTTTTTGAAATTGAAGATATCGCAAATCGGAAAGATTAGGAAATAATGTATAAAACACCAGATTAAGCATCTAAGTGACCATTCAGGCTATTTCATTCTAAAATAGAAGTAAATATTAAAATAATCAAGAAAAATCAAGAAATATTCACTGCATTTGGTAATTTTTATATCGGTAGATGTTAAAAAATTTTTTCCGTATCTCTGCTTTCAAGTTGTAATTCATGGGAAGAAAAATTATTGACATATTTTTTTAAAATAATCCAATCTTTGTTTGTTGATGTAATAATGTGCATTTCCAAATTCATGTATATTTGCGAGATGGAGAATACCTCACCGATTGGTGATATCATTATTATCAGATATGATATATTTATATAAAATGCTTCTCCTTATTCCAGATATCTCTAAAATCATCTATAAGATGCTTACACAAGAAAAGGGTCAGGTTATTTTCATAGGGCATACAATAGCGACATTGTATAATTTTAACAGGCTCTACCGACTCAAAGTTATCTATATGATCCTCGCGTTTTCCTCCCAGAAGCAAAACCGTATCCAAGGATTTTTCCGTCTGCTTCCATCCCCATAGCCAATAATTATTATGCAGGCATAGAACCGGGGGCAGGGGATATTTTTTTTGATAATATTCTAGGGCAGCCGCTTCCCCATAATTCTGGGTAAATACGACAGCCTTATCTATTAGGGAATCAGGCAGGGATTCATAGACTTCTGATACCTGTTTGGCCATATTCTCCCAGCCAAACCGGTCCGCATAATGCTGGGGTAATTCACTTAATTCTTTGGATTCGGTATTAGCCGGGGTTAAGCCCAAGGTTTGGTTGAATTCAATAAAGGCTTTTACCGGGAGCAGGGGAAGGGCTAAAGGGGCGATAATAATCCCCAGGACCAGGAAAAGCATAAAGAGAAGATTCACCCATTTTTTAAAAGTCTGCTCCGCCAACAGGGCACCGCCCGCCATCATCATAGGAATGGTGGGGGAGAGATATTCCGGCTTGCTGTGCCAGTTTATGATTAATATTGCCATGGTAGTAAGTCCGACCACTGCAATCGGACGGTATGGTTTCAGGCCTTTGTTCCCCACTATGCCAATCAAACCCAGTAACCAGAGAATAAAGCCGAAAGGTGACATTAATAAAAACTGGTTACTTAAAAAAATAAGGGGATTCATACCTCCGTATTTCCATTTTACCGCATTACTCATAAATTCCAGATGGGCAAAGTTATGCTGCATATTCCAGATAAGGTAGGGGGAGAAGCAGAGCAATACGATTACAGCGGTTATATAGGGCCATTTTGTTTTCAGGAATGTCCTCAAATTGGTCAGGAGTATCACTGCCCCGAATCCCAGGACAAACCATCCCATGCTGATTTTATTTAACAGGCCTAATCCCAGAATAAAGCCGGTCAAAATCCATAATTTGGGTTCAGGTGTTTTGTACAGTTTGATGAGTACCCAGGCTGCCAGGGTCCAAAAGAAAATATCCAGGCTGTTCAGGGAATAAAGACTATTCATGGATAAGATTATGGGACAAAGAGTAATACTGATTCCGGTGAGGACTAAAGCGGTTCTTCCGCCTTTCAGTTCCCGGACAATCAGTCCGGCCATAAATACGGTAGCTGCTCCTAAAAGAGCGGGCAGTAGTCTGATGGCAGTCAGGGAATCTCCCAAGAGTAATCGATTTACATTCAATATCCATATGGAAAGAGGTGGATGATCCACATATCCTATTGCAGGACGGCTGGCACAGGCAAGATAGTACAATTCATCCCGGAAAATACCATAGGCAAAAACAGTGATGCTGAGCAGGTGAATCAGGAATTTAAGAAAAACAAAGCTGAGAAGTATGCCCCAGCTGAAGGTATCTTTTTGCAAGCTTGGATGATTTTTATGCATGGATTTTCTCTCCAATATAACTATCCATTACTTGGTAAGGGGTGATGGTTATCTTTTTGTCGAATCCTGGAAGCAAACTTTTTGAGTAGTATACGGAATCTTTTTATGATAGTTTAATTTTTTGCTGGTTAAAATGCTCCACTGGGGCTCCTGCCCTGCGGAGGGGTATGTCCAATAATGTTGGACAGAAGGGTGTCCTTACTTCCCCAACCTTCATTCTTAAAACAATATTTGTTATTCAATGTATTAATATGTCTTATTTACCGCAGGGGCCGGAGCCCCTGCAGGACAGAAAATTACCGCTCAGCTAGTCAAGAGCCTTTATTAATAATATATTTTTTTTCTTTGTGAACTCTGCGACTTCTTTGTGCTCTCTGCGTTTTAATTTTATTTTTGAATAACTCCGAGTAGTAAAAGGGAAATTAAAAATTATTCCGGTTTTGTGTACGACCAGTGTGAACTGGTAAGTTTCCATTCACCTTCCCTAAGGTTATAGACTTCAGTGGCATTCCATTTATTGGTTGCATCATCTTCAGAATATCCCACAAAGTTAAAGGTGAGAACGCCAGTATCTCCGTATAATTACACCTGGGGATTCAGTAATTCATACCTGGGAAAACTGAAGGTTCCCTTAAAGGAGGAAAGATAATCACGAAATTCCTTGATGCCGGTGATGCGTTTTTCCAGGGAGGGATCAAAGTAAGTAATCTCTTCAGCCGCTATTTCAACAAAGCCGAAGGTATCACCATTTTTCCAGCGGTCGAGTGCCTGTTTTTCCTTATTAATAATCACCTCTTCCGGATTTTGGGCTTCGGCAGTAATAAGGGGGAAAAGACACATAATTAAAAATAAAAAAACGGATTTGCTAATCCTTATAACAGACATGGTTTTTCTCCTTATTTTAATTGAATGTTATGATCAATTAAGTCACTTTTTGATATTATGGAAATTTTTGGGAGGTCAATAAAATCCGACAATTATAGACTCCGGGAAAGATGTTCAAGATGAATATGACTTCCCAAATATTCATTCCTTAATCGATATTTATTTTTTACTTTCTTAGCTTTGCTTTATTTGCCACAGAGGCTGGAGACCCTGCGGAACAAGAAAACTATTTAATATGCTCCGGAGTCCTGGCGGAGTGGAACAGGATCACATAGTGATGGCCTTTTGAATCCGCTGGGCAAAATCAGCTACCTTGGCTTCCCAATCCTTGTCTTCATATTCGTGATGGATAACCAAACCTTCCATGGTCCTTATTCCCAGATCCTCAAGCTCTTTATTAAAAGAGCGGACCGTTTTCCCACCGCTTTCCAAAAACCGGCAGGTAGTCAAGGAGGTGCAGAGAATTTCCCTATTAAGAAGGTAATCCTGCAATTTGGGGACAGCACCTTTCAATTGCCGGGGGAACTGGCTGCTGTAGGCCGGGCCGGCAAATATGATAATTTTAATGGTTGTGTCCTTGGTTAGGGTCTCTAACTTATCTAATTCATTAAAACGAATAATACAGCATTCAATCCCTGCTTGTGTAAGACTGTCCTGAAGTGCCAGAGTGACTACATGCACGTTCCTGCCTTCAGAGGTAGCCTGGGTAATAGCATCCACACCCTCCGGTTCCTTTCCCTTTTCCAATCCTGCTGCTTTGATAATAATCACTTTGGGCAATAGTGCCCTTACTTCATTTTCTTGTCCGGGACAATTCTGCCAGGCAAAGAATAACAGAAGAATAATTCCAAGTAGGTTTATGAATCGAATGTTCATAGTGCACTCCTTTCTAAAAAATGAACATTAGGTTATTAAGTCTAAATTATTGTTCCGTCAGGCCTCTTGCTCCTGCGGAGCTATTAAATAAGACTTTGATTCTATTTTTAATAAGCTTATCTGATTTTCTAAAACTGGAAACTTATTCCCAGCCTTCCGGGAGACACAGAAACAGACCAGCTCAGTTTGGATTTTCGGGAATCCGGTTGCTTTACGAATTTATATTTTTTGATATAATTGTCATAATCTGTAATGGCTCTGGTCGGTTGCGTCCATATTTGTATTTCGGTAATGGCTGTATTCAGGGCAAAATTTCCCACTCCTTCCCAGATATTTCTATCAAATCCGAGCCAAACGATGAACCCGCCGGCCAGATTCACCACCCCGGTCAGGGCATGCATTTTCCACGACCTTCCCTCTTTTTCCCGTAAGGCGCATTTTTCCAGCAATTTTTCGGCTTTAAGTAATTTATCCCTTCTTTCTTGAGGAGTGCCTTCGGAAATACGGGCAAGCCGATCCGATGCCGTACCGGGGATCATGGGTGTAATGATCTGTCCCATCGCACCCAGGAAGGTGGTTGCCGCACCCAAAGCCATATCCTGCCTGGTATTTTTATCATCACTGGTTAACCATACAGCGCCCTGGCCAATCGTGGCTGCGCTGTATCCGATTAACCAGCCATACCACCATCGATTGGCATTCGGTTTTCCCTGTTCCAGCATTTGTTGAATCAGCTGTAATCTTTCCTGAACCTGAGCATCGGATAATTCATCTTGAGCCCGGGCAGGAAAAAATTGAAAGAGAAAAATGAGCAGTAAAAGAATTGTTACTAATTTGGAATTAATAAATAGTTTTTTCAAAGTGTAATCTCCTATTCCTTTAATAAAGTTGATTCCTTTAGCCTGGTACTGAGCAGCAGGCTGAGTACCATCAAGCCTATTAGTACAATTAAGGACGCAGTCATGGAACCTGTTGCCGGAGTTCTGAAACTGTCCATGCCAATAATGAAAACGATTCCTGATATTTGTCCCATTAATAGAAGCAATCCGTTTGAGGTGCCTTCTGGAGCTGGATTGGCAACTTCGGCCCCGTACTGAAATCCAATGGGTCCGGCACTCAACAAAAAGAATCCCATTACAAAAGCTGAACCCAGAAGAAGCCGGTAACTGGGGGCATAAGTGATGCCTGCCAGCCCCAGAATGGCCCCGGTTAAAGCCAGGGAAATAAAAGGGATTCTCTTCCGATAATGGTCAGAAAGCGGCGGAAATACCACAGCACCGAGAATACCGCCTATGATCATCAGCCCCCCTGTGATTCCTGCCTGGGTAGTGGAAAATCCTCTGGGCCGGATGATTTCTTCGATCCAGGTGGTGACTCCATTGAATATTCCCAGCCCTACGAAAAAGATGAGCATGAGGAAGATAAAGCTTCGTTTGCGCAGGATTTGCTTGAAACCGTCAAAAACCAGGGAGCGCTCTTCCTGGTCCGGACGGCAGGGAGGTGTGGGGGGACGTTCCTTAGCAAGGATGAAAAATACAACCGCGGCAATCACGGATGCAATCCCGTACACGATCAGCATGCCGTCAATACCGGATCTAATCGCAAGGTAAGGAGTCAGCATCAGACCTAACAGAATACCAAGATACATAGATAATGTTCCCAGGCCTGAGGCCGTGGCCCGTTCTTGAATGGGAAACCAGCGGGCAGCCAAGGTGGTGATGGCATTGAGAATGAACGGTTGTCCGATAGCAATACCGATTTGAGCAATAAGAACCCAGGTATAATGCGCTGCCAGCAGTCCCCGCAGCAAGCCAAAAATACCGGTCAGCAAAGCACCAAATCCCACAGCAACGCGGATGCCATAGGTGTCGATGACCCAGGAAGCGGGTATGGAGATGAGGATGTAAACAATCATGAAGCTCATGGACAGCAGACCAATGCTGAGTTCCGAGACTCCATAATAGCTGGCTGCGCTGCTGGTTATGGTGGCAAAGGTTATCCATAAAAGCTGATTAATGGCAGTGATACACATAAAGGCAAGCAGCACTATCCAGCGGTAACCATAGACCTTGAATTTTGTTTGTTCCATGGAATCATTCCTCCTTATAATGTAATTTCGAAAAATATCGACACTTTATACTCCTCGGGTAAGATACCCGAGGTGATCATTACCCTATATTGCTTTTTCTAGGCTAAAATTTTAATTTCAAAAACACACTTATTACCGCCGCGTATAATTGACTCTTTAATTTTCACATCAACTTTTTTCTCCAAAACTGTCTCAAAGGTTTGTTTCTGCCAGCCCAGGGAACAATTGCATACTTCATCCGAAACTTTTTCCGTATCGATTAAGGGACAGGCACAGGCCTTTTTTTCCTGGGAGGCAACTGTAATAATCCCCTTTTCCTGGTCATAGGTTGAATCCTCGTTCCAACGGCTCTTTAATTCTTTTAAATACCCGTCAATATCTCCTTTATAATTTTGGATAAAGCCAACCTTAGCGGAGCATTCTCTGCCCAGCGCCTGGATTATTTGGTCGAATTCTTTATTGCTTAATTTTGACTGAAGTATTCGCATCAGCTCTGTATAGCGTGCCCTGGCAAAGCCAAGTCTCCAGTCTTCATTTTGTGCCTTTTGATTGTCATCAGCAATTGCTTCATTTTGAGACAGAAATGCCGAACCTGAGCAGGCACATATCCCTGAAATGCAGATTTTTTTTAAAAAGTCTTTTCTTTTCATCTTATTCTCCTGTAATTAATTGTTCCACTTCTACTCGAATTTAATGCTCCGAAAGGGCTTCCTGCCCCTGGAGAACGGGATTTGTTTTCTGAGCCAGGAAGCCCACGATCAAAAGTACTGTTTTATTTCAGAGTAATAGCATTGGCTAAAGCTAATGCTACACGATTTAAATATAATTTTTTATTTAGTTGTTCAGATCATCCGTCGTTTATATAATAAATACTCCAATTATCAACTTACCTGCCTTTAATCAGATTTTTCCTCTTTTATCTTATTATATAAATTTTTAATTTTATGGCGGTGTTTTTGGGAATCTTCATACAGGGTTATTAATAATTTTTTAAAGTCAGGCGGATCGTCATCCTGATAGTGATATAAGTCTTTCTCAATTATTGAATTTTCTGCTTTTAAGGCAAATTCAAGAGCTTCTGACAAACTAATGTCAGTTTTAATAATCTTGCTCTTAAACAATTTAATTTTATCAATATCTTTTTCAATCATCGTTAATGAAAAAGATCGATGGTCAAATAATATATTCTTACTTTTATATAAGGAAATAAAAGTATCAACCATCAAAGCATGTGTGTTTTCATCTATGGATATGTCCTGCCAAAAATCATGATATTCCCTAAATCTTGAGGAAAAATCATTATAAATTTCAAATAATAACTTTTCACACATTTTCATACCAATTAGTATTTTTAAAGTCTCGTCTTTATTGTTCATGCTTAAATCTCCAATTATTTTAGGGTGAATACATGGCTCACCTGCTGAACCATTTACATAGAAACTAATAGAAAAAAGATTTCAATTTTACCGCCGATTTTCATTTGAAGCATGGCGGTTCAGTCAGGTGCAGCCAATTGCTAGGTAATCTCAGCATCAATGCCAAGTTGAGATAGAAACGCTAATACTTCTTCTTTTATTTTATCTCTAATTTCCCTGGCTTTAGCTTTCCGCTCATCATCTGTACCGTTGAGCGACTTAAAGTCTGGATGAGACCAAGCCAATCTCTTTGCGTCTTCCGCATAGAGCACATCGATATTGGTTTTAAATGTAGGACACTGCTCTATTGTGTCTTTCTGGCAGAGAGTGATGACATAGTCGAAGACTTCTTTCCCCCTATACCGGTCAAAAACAGAGTCTGGTACTTCGCTGGGAAGGTCAATGCCCACCTCCTTCATGACAGTAATCGGAAGAGGACCGATTTTACCTGATTCGAAGCTAGAACTGTATGCTTCAATTTTCCCAGGAGCTGCTAGTTTGGCGAACTCTTCTGCTATACGGCTCCGTGCTCCCTGATATGTGCAGACGAAAAGAACACGTGGTTTTTTCATTTTGCATTCCTTTTGCTTAACATTATGTTAACTACCAAATATCATATTTGGTAAATGTTTGTATTTAGAAACATTGTTGCTATCAAACATTTTTTGGGCCATTTTTAATAATTGAAAATATAGGTTCTATAACTACAGGTAAATTAGTCCGAAATAAAATCTAAACGTTATATGTTAATAATTTATTTCTAAAATGTCAAGAAAAATAAAGTATTGCTCTCCGGGATGGGAGTGGTACTGGTTGTCCGGACGGAGGTTGGGGTAGTTCTCGTAGGTACCGGGCGGTTTTTACACCCACCTACATCCTCTCCTTCGACATTTGCATGTCTCAGGACAAGCTTTCAAGGGAGGACTTTTATGGGAACTCTCCCCTTGAGAGCCTGTCCCGAGCTGGTCGAGGGAGGAGAACCTCGGCGTAAGCCGAGGAAGAGGGGCGTCTTTATTTCTCAAATCTTCATTCCTTAATCGGTATTCGTTATTCAATCTATTTAGTATACTTTATTTACCGCAACGCAGAGAAACACCACTTCGACGTGTTATAGCCGGTGATGCTTCAAGATGCTACTTGCCGGAGACCGGTTCCAGAATGGTACCGGGAAGCAGCCAGCGTTCACCCCAGGTCAATACTGCTGCCTTGTCTTCCGGAATATTCCCGACTCTTTCATAGGCATATTTAAAGGGCCAGCGCCAGGCATTGGGCGGTTTGGGGCTGTGCCCTAATTCCATTACGTGGGAGACAAAAGTCAGGCGGGGCTGGAGGTGCTCAATAGCGGCTTCAACCGACATGCCGACCTGTACATGCACGATGAAAATGTCGATTTTTTTGTCCGGGCACATCTTACGATAGTTGCTGCCGTCACCGCTGTGATATATGACGGCATTGTTCGCTTTCTCCCCGCAGTCCACCTGGAACATGAGCATATCATTGTGCTTATCCGGCTGTTCCAGGTGATGGTCGCCGATGTCCACTTTGACCCGGCAGCTGCCAAACCGGAACTCGCAGGGCTCGTTTATAACCGTGGTGCCGGCCCGCCATCGGGTAATGACGGGCTTATGGGACGCCAGCATGGTATCGATCAAGGGCGCTGACCAGTGATCCTGATGCTCATGCGTGATGAGAAGGAAGTCCAGAACATCGGCCAGCTTTTCCGACCCGCGCAGGTGAATGTCTATGCCGAAGCAGGCGTCAGGGGTTTTGAATACATACCCCATATTGTACAGGTGCCATACTGCCAGCCCCTGCTTTACCTTGGCAGCATGAATGTCTGTCAGCGCCCGGCTGGTGGCCTTTCCCAGGTAGTAGAGCCCGGGATGTCTTTCTTCTGCGAAATCAGCCGCGCTGTCGTCTGTGTTCCAGCACTTAACATAATCAAAATAGTCGGAGGGTGCGAGCTGATCGCAGGCACTCTGCAGGACAGCCATTCTTTTCCGGCGCTCCGCCCGGTTCTTTCCGTCGGGAGGATTTTCCCCAAGCCATTGGCGGACTTCTTCCAGCCTTTGACGGCTCGGTTCGAATTCCAAACGGTTTTGTGCGGACATTGGTTCCTGCCTGCCCGGCATCAGAACAGCGCCGAGCCCAAAGCAGAGAAATAGAGTAAAGTGCTTTATATTTTTTCCTGATTTTTGGTGCATGTTTTTACCTCATTTCTATTTTAAATCCAAAGGCTCAGTCCCAGCTGAACGGGATTTGTTTTAGGGATTATAACACTCATCATTTAAATGCCTCGGGTAAGTTACCCGAGGCGATCGAAACTTTTGTTTACCATTTGTTTATGTGTATCCGATCCTCTGCTTTAATTACATGCTGCGGAATCGGTTTGTTGCCCTTTTCATCCGGATACCCCAAGGCCAGATAACAGGGTATGGCATAATCATCAGGAATGAGCAGAATATTTCTTAAATGTTTGGTTTCCTTATCGAAAGGGATCCGCGTCACTCCGTAAATACCTTCCGCGACCGCGGCTAAAAGCATATTTTCGATACAACACCAGATGGAGGCGAATCCGTTTAAGGCCGATAAGTTTTTGGGCTTGAGTAATGGGGATTCCTGGCGAAAACAGGGAATGATAAGGCAGCTTGCCTGCAGCAGCATCCTGTATTGCCCGGGAATGGCATTGATATACATTTCTCTCTGAAATTGATCGGTATAGCCCCAACTGTCCAGCAGCTTTACCGCATCCCGAGAGGAGAGATTTTTATTGATTTTATCAATCACACTCAGCCGCACTGTCTGGTCATTGATGAGGATAAATTCCCACTGCCGGAGGTGATTATTGCTGGGGGCATGAAGCCCGGCATCAATAATGCGTTTGATTACATCAAAACTGATGGGCTTATTCAGGAAGTTACGCACGGTTCTTCTTTTTGATATGGCTTCATAAATATCCATAATTGAGCTCCAAAAAACAATGCAACCCGGCTGCATTAAGTATTTATTGATTTAATGAAACGTTGACCCTTGCAACTTTAATTTGTTTTGGGGCCTGTAAAGCCCGCCAAGTGATCATGAGACATCGATCAGTTAAATTAATCCTAGGTTTTTTGAATCCGCTGAATTCTGTTGTTATACCGCTTGTGCATCATTCTTTTATTGTTTATCGTTATTACGCAACCAGGGGGTGTAAGTCAATCCAACCAGTATTCCTTCGGGACTTAGGAATCTTGTTACAGTTTGCCCCCAGGGTTCTTTGCGATTCGAGACAAGCAGATTATAACCTTGGGCTTGCATTACTTCAGTTGCCTTTACTATGTCTTTTACATCAAATTCAAGCCATGACTGTGGCACTGGTATATCCTGGGGCCAATTCTTAATGCCAAAACAAGACAATGCTGCTTGCGATAAGGGCCAGAGAGCAAAATGTTTTGCACCTGATAGTTCTTCTGTTTGACAGTAATTCCCACTTTTTTTCAAAGGCAAGTTAAGTGTTTCTATATATAATTTTTGACTTTCGGCATCATCTCTAACAATTGGTCCGAAACCGGCAATAAAAAGAACATCTATTTCTTCTGACATTTTAATTCCATTTTCAGACTGGGTTGATTCTTTATTTTCTTGACCATAAACAATACAGTTAAACAAGATGCCAATGGTAACTAATAAGTTTAAATATTTATGTCCCATTTTAATTCTCCTATCTTTATTATTATTTGAAATTGTACTCTCAATCGGTATAACATAATATTTACTGTCAAAAATAAAATTTTGTAAATGTTTGTATTTTGAAACATTGTTTCTAATATCAAAAGCAAAAATGAAATCTGTATTTCACATCTTAATAATTTATTCCTAAAATGTCAAGAAAAAATAATGTTTTTTATTTCCGAGGAAGGGAGTGATATTTATTTGGGGGGCTAGGGAGCCCGCAAAATATATACCTTGAGTATGGCATTCGAAGCAATCGGTTATGTATCCTTATGTCTTGTAAACCGCAGGGATGGAGCCCTTGCGGGACAGAAATACAGGATTTTTTTTATTTCCCGCAAGGGCCGAGTCCCTGGGGGACAGAGAAA
>CAZKMO010000054.1:0-19823 GCA_964554015.1 uncultured bacterium | reverse complement strand
CGTAACTGGTTGTTTAATGATCATGGTATAATTAAGATCACAAAATTGGATAGTGCATATACATATGGGGCAGAGGCCCCATAAGGCAGCACCCTGGGCTATGAAGCCCAGGGCGATCCAGATAAATTGTACAATATTGGGAAAAATATTATACTTTCTTTAGTTAAAAAACTTTATAGTTTACATATTGTGGACATATATAGTTTTAAAAGGAAAAATTTATGAGTAAACAGAGAAAATATTTTTCTATTATTATTATTATGTTAATTATCCCAATTACGATTTTTTCTCAAGAGTATTTGGATTTAAATGGAAATGGCAGCAAAGAACCATATGAAGATCCTTCCCTATCACCTGCAAGAAGAGCCCAGGATCTGATAAGTAGAATGACTCTCCCCCAAAAAGTATCCCAGATGAATCATAGTAGAACAGACGCTATAATTGAACTTGGAATTCCAGAGTACTATTGGTGGCTGGAAGCTCTACATGGTCTGAGAAATGATAGTCCTGTCAGCACTCAATTCCCCCAAAATATTGGAATAGCTGCAACCTGGGATTTAAATTTAATTGAGGAAATATATAGTGCTATCTCAGATGAATGTCGAGCCTTTTATAATGAAGGGTATAATATCGGGCTTAATTACTATTCCCCGGCAGTATTGGGAGTAATGCGAGATAAAAGATGGCAGAGATGTGAGGAATCTTTTGGTGAGGATCCTTTTTTAATCTCGCAGCTTGCGGCAACAACCTATAAAGCATTCCAGGGTATTGGAGAATCCAGATATCTCAAGGTTATTGCAACTGCCAAACATTTTGTTTCCAATCGCGGACCTCTGGGCCGGGACCATCCTTACGCAGAATTTTCAGGACCGGCCTCGGAAAGAATAACCAGAGAAGTGTGCTTTGAACCCTATAAAGCAGCAATCCGAGAAGGAAGTGTAGGTGAGTTCATGTCAGCTTATAGCGGTCGTCCTACAGGTCTGGATTGGAATGGTAATCCCTGTGCAGCAAGTCATCTATTATTAACCGAAATATTAAGAGATGAATGGCATTTTAAGGGACATGTTACTTCCGACTGCTGGGCGCTTTGGCAGATTATAGAATCAGAAGGATATTCTGATGAAGAAGTTATTTCAAAAGCAGTCCAGGCCGGAGTCGATCTGGTTTGTGGAAGAGACTATGCGGAAGCACTAATTACTGCGGTTATAAATGGATCATTATCGGAAGAATATATTGATCAGGCTCTGGAAAGACTCTTTACCAGTCGTTTTAAAACCGGTGAATTTGATCCTGCTGAAATGGTTCCCTATTCCGATATTTCCCTGGAGGTTGTAGCCAGTCCGGAACATATCAATCTTGCCCTTCAGACCGCCAGGGAATCAATAGTCCTATTAAAAAATGAAGATAATATATTACCTCTGGATAGAAATCATTTAAATTCCTTGGCATTTATAGGTCCGGCTGCCAATGAAGCCTATTTAGGCGGATATCACGGGGGCGCGCCTTATACAGTCTCGCCTTATCAGGGTATTCTAAATAAATTGAGTAATACTGTTACTACACACACTGCTTTTACCACCAATACTCAGGAAGTTTCAGAAGCAGCAGAAAACTCAGATATTGCCCTAGTGGTTTTAGGGCCCTCACCTGGACAGGAAGAGACTACCCAGGCCGATTTGAGTTTGCCGGAGGGACAATTAGCCATGATCCAGGAAGTTGTATCCACAGGCACACCAACAGTAGCAATCCTGATCAATGGTAATCCTTTGTCGAGCTCATGGGTAAAAGATAATGTTGAGGGTATAATTGAAGCCTGGTATCCGGGTATGGAAGGCGGAAATGCTATTGCAGATGTACTAATCGGTGATTACAATCCCGGCGGACATTTGCCCTGGACCATCCCCCGAGAGGATCATGGTCTGTTGTATTATGATCATAAGGGAGAAGTGAACTATGACAATACAACTTATTTATGGCCTTTTGGATTCGGCCTGAGTTATACCAGTTTCGAATATAGCAATTTGCTAGTTTCCGGAGAAGACTTTGATGATGAAGATGATAATATAACAATTCATGTAGATGTTCAGAATACAGGAGAGTTTTCAGGGTCAGATGTTGTTCAGTTATATATTGGTATAGAGAATGCAAGTGTGCCCAGACCGGAAAAGGAATTAAAAGGTTTTTCCAGGATTACTCTCGATCCTGGGGAAACTACTACTGTTGGTTGGGCAATAAAACCTGATGAGCTTAAATATTTAAATAGCAATATGGAATGGGGATTAGAACCTGGCACCTATAGAATTATGATAGGTAAATCCTGTGAGGAGATCGTTCTGGAGGATCATTTCCAAGTCACGACCCGTATTCCCTTACCTGGTTTTTATGATAAGGATTTAAAATACCTGGAAGTAGCTTTTGTATCGCCTAAAAACACCACAATTTTACATGCAGGAGATAGTATTATGGTAGAAATCCTTCCTCAATGCAATAAAACCAGTGTTGACAGCGTCAATCTATATATAAATGGTAATTATATCAGCAGTAAAGGCGGTCCTCCCTATAAATGGAATCAAAATGGCGATGTGGAACAACTTAATAATCTTCAGGGTGAGAATGTCACCCTTAAAGCAGTGGCCTTTGGTTCTGATGGTGAAACATCTAAAAGTCTCCTTACCCTTGATATACTGAAGGCACATAACATTACTAACAGGATCGAGGCAGAAGATTTTATAACTCAATCAGGAATCCAAATTGAGGAGACTGAAGATATAGGTGGTGGCTATAATATTGGATATATTGAAAACGGCGATTGGACCGAATATATTGTTTCAGTTCCTACCACAGGTATCTATATGTTTAAACTTCGGGTGGCCACTAGCACTTCAGGAGGAACAATTAATATTAGTTCAGATGAAAAGCAAGTTGGCAGTCTCGATGTTCAGGATTCTGAATCTGATGGGTGGCAGGACTGGTATACCGACAGTGTTGAGGTTGCCTTGGAACGAGGTAATCATAATTTAAGATTAAATTTCGCAGGAGGAAGCGGTTATTTGTTTAATATTAACTGGTTTGAGGCAGATTTTGTATCAGAAACATCTGTTCCTGATGAAGTATCTCTGGCAAGAGAAGTGCACCTGGCTCATAATTATCCCAATCCTTTTAATCCGGAAACGACTATTGAATACCAGTTACCTGAAAATACGCATGTAAGCTTAAAAATTATTGATATTTGTGGACGTGAAGTATTAACCTTGGTAAATGAGAAACAACAAAAGGGTAATTATAGTATTAAACTAGATAGTCATAATCTGTCCAGTGGTACCTATTTCTATCGACTGAGGACAGATGAGCAGATAATCTGTAAACGGATGTTGATTCTAAAATAGGATTATGTCCATAATCCAATAATGAACCGGATGGAAATGCATGCCTTTTTCTTGATAATTTGACCTTACCTGGAATCACGGATTTGAATCAAATTTCATTTGATATTTCGACTCAATGATAATAATTATTATATGGCAAATTAAAATAATTATACTTATTTTCAGTAATTAATAAACATATATAACTGAGCAAAGGAGGCAATCATGTTATACATCAAAAATAATCCTACTTTGTTAAGAAATTTCAAAATGGTACTCTATCTTCTCTTAATAAGTTTCTTGATAAATTGTCAAAAAAAAGGCACCTGGACAAGAAGAGCTGATATGCCTACTGCACGAATGGGTCATGCTACTTGTGTAGTTAATGGAAAGATTTACGCTATAGGCGGTTATGAGAGAGCCAATGCACCGGGGCTTCCTACGGTAGAAGTGTACGATCCGGGTACCGATACCTGGACAAGCAAAGCACCTATGCTCACGGGAAGGCGTCAGCACGCTGTAAGTGTGGTCAAGGGAAAAATCTATGCCTTGGGTGGATATACAAATTATCAGCAACCCGGGCTTTCCGTTTTAGAACAATATGATCCGGATTCTGATACCTGGACAAAAAAAGCGGATATGCCCACTCCCAGACTTGGTCTGGCAACAGGAGTGGTGGACGGTATCATATACGCTATAGGCGGCGCTGCCAGAGTCGGGGAACCACTTAATACTGTGGAAGCCTATGACCCGGCAACTGATACCTGGATAAAGAAAACCGATATGCCCACAGCTCGCTACCTTTGTTCTACAGGTGTAATGAATAAAAAAATTTATGCTATTGGAGGATCCTTCGGAGGCCCTCATCAGATTCTATCAACAGTCGAGGAATACGATCCAGCAACTGATACCTGGACTAAAAGAATTGATATGCCCACACCAAGATTCGGTTCTGCCGTTGTTGTAAACAGAAAAATCTATGTTATCGGTGGTGCAGCCGGTTACGATGCTCTTTCCCTAATCGAGGTTTATGATCCAGTTGCAGATACCTGGGATAGGTTACCTAACCTGCCAAATCCAAGAGCAGGTTCAGCCTGCATAGTAGAGAGCACAATATATTATATAGGCGGGGCATTAACTGTTACACCTCCACATCCAGCGGTTTCAACTGTGGAAGAATATACTGTTTCCAGGTAATACATATTTTAAATCGAAAAGAAAACCAATAGTTTAAAATGCTATATAACAAAATATTCAAGGCCAGTGGAAACACTCTTTCCGATCCTAAATTACTGATTTAAACCAAATAAAAAAGGAATAGACCTAAAAAATGAATATCCTGGGAATCTCAGCCTTTTACCATGATAGCGCCGCCTGCCTGGTTCGAGATGGCAAAATAGCTTCTGCCGCTCAAGAAGAACGCTTCACTCGTAAGAAGCACGATTTCTCCTATCCTCAGCACGCTATACAATACTGTTTAAAAGATAGCGGATTGAAAGGAAAGGATTTGGATTTTGTTGCCTTTTATGAAAAACCTTTCATCAAATTTGAACGAATACTGGAGACCTATCTGGCTTATGCCCCGCTTGGGATCCGCTCTTTTATCAAAGCCATGCCTTTGTGGATAAAGCAGAAATTATGGATGAAAGAATTTATTAAGGACGAACTTGATTTTAAGGGAAAAATAATCTTTCCCCAACATCATGAATCTCATGCCGCCTCTGCCTTTTTCCCCTCCCCTTTTCAGGAAGCTGCCTTTCTTACCCTGGATGGGGTGGGCGAATGGACCACAGCCAGCTATGGTGTTGGAAAGGACAATAACATACAGCTTCTGGCCGAGATTCATTTTCCTCATTCTTTGGGCCTGCTTTATTCTGCCTTTACCTATTACACGGGATTCAAAGTCAATTCGGGTGAATATAAGGTGATGGGATTAGCGCCTTACGGTGAACCTAAATACAAGGATTTGATTCTTTCCGAGTTGATGGATCTGAAAGAAGATGGTTCCTTCAAGATGAATATGGAATATTTCAATTACTGCGCTGGCTTAACCATGACCAATAAAAAGTTTGAGAAGCTGTTTGAAGGCCCTCCCCGAAAACCGGAATCTCGTTTGACTCAAAGGGATATGGACTTAGCCCGTTCTGTGCAGGAAGTGACCGAAGAAGTAATGCTGCGTATGGCTCGGCACATTCACCGAGAGACCGGGCACCAGAATCTCTGTTTGGCGGGTGGCGTAGCCCTGAATTGTGTCGGCAATGGAAAGATTCTGCGGGAAGCCCCTTTTGAGAATATCTGGATACAGCCTGCTGCTGGAGATGCAGGCGGGGCCTTGGGAGCAGCTTTATTTGTCTGGTATGAGTATTTGAAAAACAGCAGATCTAGGGATGGTAAAAAGGACTTCCAGCAAGGATCCTATCTGGGACCGGAATTCAAAAATGCTTACCTTGCTCAGTATCTGGAGAAGAATCAGATTCCCTTCACTCTATTGAACGATGAAGAAATTCCGGAGAAGATTGCTGATCTAATTGCCGATCAAAAGGTGATTGGCTGGTTTCAGGGACGGATGGAGTTTGGACCCCGGGCCTTGGGAAATCGCTCCATTCTGGGAGATGCTCGTTCTCCCCACATGCAGGAAACCATGAACCTGAAGATAAAATTCCGGGAGAGTTTCCGGCCTTTTGCTCCCAGTGTGATCAAAGAACATGTTTCTGATTATTTTGAAATATACCGGGAAAGTCCCTATATGCTTCTGGTGGCCCCGGTAAAAAAAGAAATTTGCCAAGAGATGTCTGATGAACAAAGAAAACTCTTTGGCCTGGATAAATTACACCTGGTCCGTTCCAGCATTCCGGCAGTGACTCATGTGGATTACTCGGCCCGACTTCAGACTGTCAGCAAAAATGATAATCCCTTATTTTATCGAATGATCGCCACATTCAATGATAAATATGGCTGTCCTCTGATTATCAATACTTCCTTCAATGTTCGAGGGGAACCCATAGTGTGCACTCCGGAAGATGCCTATGTATGCTTTAGGCGGACTAATATGGATTACTTGATTATGGGCAATTTTCTTATTGAAAAGAAAGAGCAGAAACCTTTGGAAAAAGACATTGACTGGCTCAAGGAATTTGAATTGGATTAAAGGAAATAAGCCGTGATTACCGAAGAAATCAAAAGTATCAAAAGTGAAAGACGAGATCTAAAGAAATTTGGCATAACCATGGGTGTGGTTTTGGGTCTGTTGGGAGGACTATTTTTAGGGCGCGGGAGTAATTACTATGTTTACTTTTTCCTTCTTGCCGCAGTTTTCTTATCGTTAGGTTTGGCTGCGCCCGTTTTTCTAAAACCTATACACAAAGTATGGATGACACTATCTGTACTTTTAGGCTGGCTTATGACCAGGGTGATTTTGACTGTTTTGTTCTATCTGGTCATTACTCCCATTGGTCTTCTGCTCAGGTTGTTTGGTAAGGATTTTTTGAATTTAAAATTAGATAGAAACAGGGATAGTTATTGGATTCCTACAAAAACAGTGAAATTTGAACGGAAAGATTATGAAAGGCAGTTTTGATATGTTCTTCTTTCTCAACCACGAGTGTTTCAAAAGGTCGTTTCAAAATAGTATGGAAAAAATTAAAAAATACTGACCGATAGCATAAGTATGTATTAAATAAAATCAATAAATCTTAAATCACCAAATACGAACATATGGATTCAAGTATATTTGTTTTTAACCGTAAAACATAGTATATTTATCGAAAAAAACTAATAAGATATTTAGGAGGAGTTTTCTGCAATGAGTAAACTCTCAATTCTAAGGGAATTCTGGGATTTCTTGAAAGTCCGCAAAAAATGGTGGTTATTGCCCATAATTATCTTTCTGGTATTATTCAGTGCTCTGATTATCCTCACCCAGGGTTCAGCTATTGCCCCCTTTATCTATGCTTTATTTTAAATCAGTGCAAGTATGTGTTAATCTAACCATAGTATCAACGTAACCAAAACCGCTTTGGTGTTATAAGAGTTCGAATATTAATAAAAAAGTCTGTTATTTTTTTTCATATTACTAATTTTACTAAGCGGTTATTGGCAAAATTTATATACTAAAAAGATCAAAAATTCCAACTAGAAATAGACTTGAATTATTATATGGCATTCATAAAATTCAATATAGTATTAAAATAAATAACCAATAGCGTATTTATATTAAGTGGATCGGGCATGATAGACGAAACATTTTTGTGATGATACGTATAATGTTGAATAAAGAATATATTGAGGAGGAAACATGAAAAAGGTATTTACTTATTATCACATCTTTTTACTCATTTCATTATTTTTTATCATAAAAACAGCCTATGCCCAATCCGGATGGATCCTACAGGATTCACAAACCACAAATGGTCTGTATGGATTATCATTTTATGATAGCGATAATGGAATTGCGGTGGGAAGAAACGGAACAATTTTACATACAGATAACGGTGGGGAAACCTGGGAGATGCAATCCGGCGAGATTACGGACAATCTTTTGGGAGCAAGTCTAACTGATCCTGATCATGGGATAATTGTGGGCTTTAATGGAATCATTCTGCAAACAATAAATGGTGGAGAAGACTGGACAAGTCGTTTAAGCAACATAAACAATAATCTCAACGCCGTCTTTTTTACCGATTTCGACAGAGGATTTGCGGTTGGTGACAGCGGAATCATACTGAACACAAGCAATGGCGGGGAAACCTGGACAAAGCAATCAAGCGGAACAACAGAAGATCTTCGAACGGTCTGCTTCACGAATAAAAACAAAGGATATATCATTGGCTCCTACTTTTTTCTTCACACCACAGATGGTGGGGAGCACTGGATAAATCGTTCCTCTGAGTTTCATTATTGGGCTACAGCAGTTTCCTTTGCGGATACGAATGTGGGTTTTGTGGTGGGAGATATGGGATTAATTATTCGCACCACAGATGGAGGTGAAACCTGGAATGACAAATCAGTTGGTCCGGAATATAATCTCACCGGTGTTGCCTGTATTGATTCAAGTACAGCAACTGCCATTGGAATAAACGGCCTTATTCTCTATACAGACAATGGCGGGGAAACCTGGACGGTTCAGGAAACCGGCACCAACAGCCCCCTCACCGCTGTTTGTTTTACAGATCGCAATACAGGAACAGCGGTTGGTTTCGGAGGCACCATCCTGCGAACTACCACAGGCGGAATAACGGGTATTATGGACAACCAGAACTTTCCACATCAGCAACCAGGCAGGTGTAACCTTGATAAAATTTATCCCAATCCCTTCAATCCTGAGACCAATTTCGAATTTCACACATCGGATTTCGGATTTGTATCTCTGAAAATATTCGATGTACTGGGAAGAGAAGCAGCAATCATTGTATCTGAAGAATTACAAGCAGGCAAATACATCATTTCCTGGAATGCCAGCTATCTGGAAAGCGGCATATATTATTGTCGTCTGCAGACCGGATCCTTCTCGCAGACACAGAAATTGATGCTTATTAAATAGTTAAGAAAAACATCACCCTGTCGGGTGAATCGGATATTTCATTTGTATAATTTATAAATAATTTTCAATGTAAAGTATCACTTAAGGAACTTATCCTGGATATCATTTTGCCGGAGAAATATTTATTATGAGCATGTATATCATGAAGTGTATCAACTTTCGGATAATTTTAGCAACATTATCTTTTTTTATCTGTGTTTCCAATATCAGGGCGCAGCATCTCAAGGTAAATTTAAAGGATGGGCAGCATATTAGCTTTGACAATCCAAAAGATGTTGTCAGAATGGGTTTTTTCAAAGATAGAAAGATGAAATCCATACCTGATGAAAATCCTGAAGAAGTAGTAAAAATTATTGTAATATTCAAACAACAGCCTTTGGTTTCATATCAGAACATAAATCAATCATTAAATAAAGCATCTCAGTTATCTGCCTATACTGCTTTAAAGAAGGTTCATTCTTCTTTTAGAACCTCCCTTTATATCATCGAACAGCAATTATCTTCCAGGTTGGGATCAGATTACAGGTATACTATCAGACGAGATTACTACCGGGTCTTAAACGGTGTTGCCCTTGATTGTAAACGGCGTATGATCGACAAGATGCAAGCGCTACCCCTGGTTATGCATATAGGTCTTGATAAAGAAGTTCTAATTAATCTGGAAGAATCAGTGCACCAAATCCGGGCTGATATTGTGCAGGATAGCCTCGGCTATACCGGAGAAGATATTCTGATCGGAATTATAGATACAGGAATAGATTATAACCATACGGCGCTGGGAGGTGGCTATGGTCCAGGATTTCGGGTGGTGGGAGGATATGATTTTGCTAATAATGATGATGACCCTGTTGATGATTTTGACCATGGCACCCATGTAGCAGGCATCATTGGAGCAAAAGGAAATGATTCATTACGCGGTGTGGCACCGGATGTAAAATTTCTTGCGGTTAAGGTTTTGGATGAATCCGGGAGAGGGCATGTATCGGACATAATAGCAGGCATAGAATTTTGTCTTGACCCCGATAATAATATTGCCACAGATGACGCAGTTGATATAATCAATATGAGTCTGGGTTTATCGTCGTCTGATAAAGTATTTGATAATGCTGTCGACAATGCCTCGGATGCAGGCGTGTTATGCGTTGTTGCCGCCGGTAATGACGGCAGATCAGGATATGGTACTATCGGTTCCCCGGCCACAAGTGTGACATCATTAACGGTTGGTGCCTGTGATTCGAATTATGAAATGGCAGTATTCAGTTCCCAAGGACCGGATCCCAATAATTCATCCATTAAACCGGATGTAGTTGCTCCCGGAGTAAATATTCTTTCAACAATTTCTGACAATGAATTTACCAGTATGTCAGGTACCTCCATGGCAGCTCCTCATGTGACAGGAGTTGCATCTCTGCTTAAACAGCAGCATCCCTCCTGGTCTCCGGCAGAATTAAAAGCAGCCATTGTAAACTCCGCCTGTTCTCTTGGAGAAAATATTTCTCCGTTTTCACAGGGTAAGGGAATTGTAGATGCACTGGATGCAGCTTCACAACAGTTACTGGTTGAACCAGGCATAATTAATTTCGGCATGGTTGATGTTGCTGCGAACACCTGGATAGATACGGTTCAAATAAAAGTCAAAAACTATGGCACTAAACCACAAAATGTGCAGCTCAATATTTTAGATGGTGTACCAATCGGTGCTGAATTGATATTTGATATAACCTCTTTCATACTTGAAGCAATGAGGGACACCACCATCACTGCCATCCTCAAAGTGCCTTCTTCCGTACCGGTGCTGCAAACCGAACCTTTCGCCTACCTGGGAAAGATTGCATTTGTATCGGAATCAGATAATGTTGTTGTTCCGTTTAGTTTTATAAAATCCACAACCCTTATTGCATCATTTGATACTGCGCCAAAAAGTTTAACCATTTTGGATCGGGTATCTGGACAGACAACCCATATATTTACTGAGATAGGCAAAACCCAGTATACTTTTTCAATTAAACCGAAAAATCCGCTTTATGTGGCTGCGGAAATGATGCGGGCAGATACACTGGATAACCAGCAACGGAATAATTATTTTGTTGTTCATGAAATTGATGATCCTTCTGATCTGACTTACGCTTTTATAAGTTATCGCGAAGCAACCATACCTGTGCTTGATAGTACGATTTATGATTACCATAACACCATTATCAGCACTGATTCTTCTACTGTAACACTGAGATGTCTCATCCCCTTGCCCCATGATGGCGGTTTTCATTTTTGGTGGCTATATCCTTGGTATCAAAATCAACAACTGTTTTTCAGTCCGCTTAATTCTGAAATTTTTGTACAAAAGGAAAAAATTTTTGCCCGGGATCATGAATGTTATGGTCTTAAGAAATATACCTATGGACTCCAAAACAACCAGGATATAGCATTTCCTTCCGGAGCGAAAAATCTGGCCTACCTAAACTTCCTCACAGCCTATAATAATCCGGTAAATGGTGATACTACTGTTTTTAAAAAAAATTTTTATCTTAACTTCAGCTTTCTGGCACAAGGTTGGGGTAGCTCTGAATTGGGCATAGATTTTCCTTTCAGCAGCGGGAAAATATATGTAAATAAACAGGATATAAAAAATTATCCCTTCTATTCATCTACCTTTTTAAGTACTTGCTATGATTCCTTGCATACTTCACATTCAGGTATGCCCTCACAACCCATGCTACGCACACCGGATTTTACCATAAATAACAATAATGAATTTATATTTGAAAAAACATATCTGACAGAACTTTCCTACTTGTCTTCCCGCCCCCAAGAATTAACATCAGAATGTGTTGTTGAAGTTCTCCCTCAGGGAGATACGGTTCGGATTGAAGATAATGTACATATTACTTTTCCCAATTTTGTGACTTACCTGGAGGATGAATCATTATATATGACCAAACACGATGAAATTGTTTTTTACAACAGTGGTAATTTCTTTAGAAACAGCGATGGAGGAACCATCACTGCAAATGGTTTATCAGAAGTAGCATTTAATTCTTCACCCTACTGGAATCTTCCCCGTTTTTCTTTGCAAACATTTGCGGATAACCGGCTACAGGATAATATCAAGCCCTATGAACTCTGGGATGAAAATTATCCTGATGTTCCCAGCGATTATTTTTATGCATTTTACGTATTTGATAATGTCAAGGAACATGCCGGTTTATATAAGATAATCGGTAACACTTATACATATCAGCTTTTAGGTCAGTACGGTCTGTGTACGGTTGATTATGAGTATCAGATGCCTGCTATCTCCGAATGGCCGGCAGCCAGCGATCTTTTATCATCAAACAGATTATTTTTCCCCTCATTTAGTTTACTGCAGGTTTCAATGGGAGAAAAGGCAGTAAAAACTGTACAACCCGGCCAGCATGCTGAAATTCGGCTTGTCCTGTTCGATGTGGACAGCAGTGCAAAAACTGTTAGTTTGTCCCTGGTACCCGCATCCGGTGAGTTAATTGATTTGCCTATCTCAAATGTCAGCAGCCATGAATATAGGGCCTCCATTCCCTCTTCTATTCCCGCAGGATTTATTGATATTGTAGCGACTTTCACTGATAACAAAGGGAATAAAGGCATAATAAATGCCAGCCCTGCCTTCTATTCTGGAAACAGGACAGACAATATTCAATCCCATGCTCGTATTCATATGGCTTCGTATGTGCTGAATAATGCAGACAGTGTTAATTTTATAACCGGCGATACCTTAGATTATACGTTCTCTTATGTCAATTATGGGAATAAAAATGCAGGAAATGTTCTTGTGGATTTACCTTCCACCCAATATTTCAGTCCTGTTGGTTCGCAATTACTGACAATTGAATCCCTGCAAGTGAAAGATACCGTTCACATTCCAGTCAAGCTGGCATTCCTGGGTAAACAACAATCCACTGATTCCAAAATTTATTACTCACCCACTGTTACCTGGGATTCAGGTGAGACACAATATAAAAGAGAATATAGTGTGCTTGTAGATTTTAAAAATACTGTGACGAATCTTGAACAAAACGGAAATAACCTACCTGATAAATATGCCTTGTATCAAAATTTTCCCAATCCCTTTAATCCCTGTACAACAGTGAAATATACTTTACCTGAAAAATCGCAGGTTTCAATCCGGGTTTACAATATAATGGGGCAAGAAGTAGCCACTGTTGTAGATAAGGTCCAATCTGCAGGAAATTATGAAATAACCTGGAAGCCAAGCAAAAAGAATGGTTTACCTTCCGGTGTTCAGCTGCTTCGTTTGCAGGCTGGAGAATATACTAAAACAATTAAAATGTTATTTCTTAAGTAATGTTACCTTAAAAATGAAAATTATTGCTGTTAAACCGATGGTAAAGTTATTTAGTCAGGTTTTTTCATAGTAAACCATCTTTTCAATTCATTCAAGCATAATAAAAAAGGGCAGGTATTTATTTTGTATAATGCCACCCAATGGTTGTTCAAATACTAAATCATAAAAATAAAAAAATTTATCCCCTGCATGAATTGTATTAATGACAGGATGACAATATTAGGTTCTGTTTTAGCAATAATTATTTCCCTGATTTTTAATTTTACCGTTTCATTTTAGGTTGGATTTATGGTTTTATCTTATTATTTTTACTCAGGGCAAGGTAAGAACATTACGGTAAATCAATTAGGAAAGGATTTATGAAGCCTCAAAAAATAAAAATATCTGCCAAAAAAATCTCTGATAGCACAAGTCCGTCTTTTTTTAAAAAACATAATATAATCGCCAATGTAATACTTCTTCTTATCCCCGTTTTGTTTTTTTCTCTTCTGGAATTAAGCTTGCGTGCTTTTAAATACGGCCGATCTTATAAACAATGGGTGGAATCGCCAAACGGACTATGGGTGGAAAAAGGCGGTAAATTTTTAATATTAAATCCTGGCATTGCCTATAAATATTTTCATGTCTTAAAAACCATTCCTCAATCCACCCATTTAGCTTTTGATAAAGAAAAAAAAGCAAACGCTTTCAGAATTTTTATATTGGGAGGCAGCAGCGCCGCTGGTTTTCCCTTTGAACCCAACGGATCCTTCGCCAGTTACCTTCAAGACAGGTTAACGCTTGTGTACCCTGAATCCAAAATCGAAGTTATTAATTGCAGCATGAGCGCCATCAACAGTTACACTTTACGGGACCTGACACCCGGAATACTGAAACAAAAACCGGACCTGATTTTAATCTATGCTGGGCACAATGAATACTATGGTGCCTTGGGTGCGGGCTCGATTGAATCACTGGGAAATAACAGGTTTCTGGCAAATCTGGTAATCAGTCTGGAAAAATACAGAACATTTCAATTAATACGAAATACACTTACTGCCATAAGTAAAGCCTTTACCAGCGAACCAACAATGCAGCCGGGAACACTAATGAAAACCATGACTCAAAATAAATATATAGGGTATGGATCTGATGTCTATAAAAAAGGAATAACCCAATTTGAAGGAAATCTGAAGGATATACTACATATGATCACCGATGCCAATGTTCCTGTAATTATAGGCACTCTTACCAGCAATTTAAAAGATCAGCACCCTTTTGTATCGGATACCTCCTCACTCTATCCTTCTGCTGAAAAAATTTATTGGAAGGCAAAACAAACCTTATCACAAAAAAAATATAAAATTGCTGATTCCCTTTTCAGATATGCCAAAGATCTTGATATGCTTAGATTTCGGGCACCCAGTAAAATGAATGAGATAATCTCCAGAACCGCTGAAAAGTATAGTGCTCAGGTTGTGGATATTGATTCTGCCTTTAATGCCAATAGCCCTTATCAAATAGTAGGTAACAATTTGTTAATTGATCACTTACATCCATGCTTACAGGGGTATCAGCTTATGGGCAAGTTGTTCTATAAAAAAATGGAAGAATTACACTATCTGCCTGATACCCAGTCAAGAAATTTTAATGACAAGATTCAGGATAGCATAACGATCTCCAATTTCAAATTCAGCAAACTGGATTCGGTTCTGGCCGATTTTAAGATTCGTTTAATAATAAATAATTGGCCTTTTGTAAAAAATAAAATTTTCTATCCCAGCTACATCCAGCTAAATGATCGCCTTGATTCACTTGCCAGTCTTTTCCTAGAGAACAAAATAAACTGGATAGATGCACATTTATCTGCCAGTGAATGGTATTATAATCAGGGCAATATTGTTCAATTTTTAAATGAAATGGATGCTCTTATCTACCGTTATCCTGATGTAATTGAATATCCCGACTATGTATCAGAAAAACTACAGGCCTTAAAAAAATATGATCAGATGTATGGATATTTGTTAAAAAGCTATTCTATTAATCCCAATGCATATTCAACCAAGTGGCTGGGTAACATAAATATTTATAATGGAGATATTCAGACAGGCCGAACATTTTTAAATGAAAGTCTAAAATTTAATAAAAGAGATTCTCAGGTTCTTTATAATCTGGCACTCACCTATTATAACCATGATAAAAACAGAGCTCTAGAATATTTAGACAAAGCACTTGAAGTAGATCCGAATTATAAAAGAGCTATTGATCTGAGGAAAAAATTAATTACAGGCATGAAATAGCCAAATACTTATACAAGGATCGATTATAAAAATGAAAACAATATTTTTTCTGGTGTTGTGTTCTACACCTTGTCTTGTTTCAGCGCAGAAGGTGGAAGTACCGGATTGGGCATGGCCTGCGTCACCAACGCACCAGCAGATCTCGCCACCTCCAGATTTTCACCGCCCGGCCAGGACTTCCTATGAACCCATCGGTATATTCCAAGGTCAGTCCGATATCGGAGCAGCCCTGGTTCCAGGCAGTTCCAGTTACAATCCTGCCACCCAAGAGTATACCATAACCTCAGCAGGCTATAATGTGTGGTATGTGCGGGATGAATTCCGCTATCTATGGAAAAAAATGTCGGGTGATATTTCCCTAGCTGCCGACATCAGATTTCCGGATTCACTTGGATATTATGACCGCAAGGCCCTGCTGGTTATTCGCCAGAGTCTGGAGGATGATGCCAAGGAGGCTATGGTGGCCTTGCACGGTGACGGCATGATACATCTGGCCTGGCGCCCCCAGAAAGGTGAAAGAATCAAGGATATGGAATATCGTATCGGAAGCCGGGGTGCTATTCCCGGCGGTAATTCGCCGGATGACCTGGTCACCAATCATGCCCAACGTATAGGCATAGAAAAACAGGGTGATTCTTTTGCCCTTTTTGTCAGTCTGGACGGAGAAGCCCTGCACCAGTTTGGCGCTCCCATCGAACTATATTTTGAGGAACCGTTCTATGTAGGCATTGGTTTCTGTTCCCATCTTCCGGACCAGGCTGATACAGCCATATTGTCTAACCTTCTGCTTACCAACACAGCAGGAGAGATTCGCTAATACAGGGATTGATTCCATAAGAAAACAAATATCACACCTGAAATTAATTTAGGGTAGGGAAAATTTTTAATGTATCTTAACCGGTTTCCGGTCTTCGATGGGGAATCCCTAGGATTTGGTTTCTGCTTCCCCTTTAAGCAAGATCGAAACCGAATTTCAAACATCTCTTTTAGCATTATACGGATCAGATATATGAAAAAAATAATTTGTTCTCTCTTTATACTATTCTTAAGTGTCTTTGACCTGCATGCTCAACAAGTTGTCATCAATGAGGTGATGCCTTTAAATGCCACCACTATTGCTGACGAGGACGGGGATTATTCGGATTGGATTGAATTATATAACAACGGTGATACTACCCTTGATCTGAATGGGTTTAGACTTAGCGATGATCTCGATGATTCCTTAAAATGGGTATTCCCGGCCTTTGAGCTGGAAGCACATCAGCATCTCCTGATTTTTGCCTCGGGAAAAGACAGAAAAATATGGACGGCTCACTGGGAGACAGTTATCCCTTGGGGAGATGAATGGAAATATTGTCTGGGTTCTGATTCTCTATATGGTTCTTGGCGCTATATCGATTATGATGATGATGCCTGGTCTGTGGGTCCCAGTGGATTCGGATATGGCGATAACGATGATTCGACAGTCGTGGATCAAACGATTTCACTCTATATTCGGAGGGTATTTCAGGTAGAGGATCTTTCCAGTATCCAATTGGCCCTGCTTCATATGGATTACGATGATGCCTTTGTCGCCTATATCAATGGTACGGAAGTGGCCCGATCTAATATCGGACAACCCGGTATAGAGCCAAGGTATGATCAGACAGCGGATGTTTCGCATGAATCACAGATGTATCAGGGCGGACTGCCCGAGGTGTTTGTTATAGTATCTGGTGAAACTGTTTTTAAGCAGGGTCAAAATGTCCTGGCCATCCAGATTCACAATACTGGTGCGACCTCTTCTGACCTTACGGCAATACCTTTCCTGACATTGGGAATGAGAAAACCTCCCCCCGATCCCCAGGGTGTACCTGCCCCTATCAATGATATGATGCCGACTTTCCATACCAATTTTAGCCTCAGTGCCAAGGGAGAAACACTTCTTCTTCTGGATGATTCGGGCCATTCTCTCGATATCATCGAGGCTTCAACCACAGCAGCGGATATATCCCTGGGCAGGAAACCCGATGGTGGAGATCAGTGGGTCTGGTTTGCCGAGGCCACCCCCGGGAGCAGCAACACCACAGAGGGGTATGAGCAGACTGCGGAGGGACCGCAATTTTCAGTCACAGGAGGCCTGTACACTCAGGGAACGGTTCTGTATCTTTCAACCAGTGTCCCCAATGCATCCATCCATTATACTGAAGACTGTTCCCAACCCACAGCGCAATCCCCGGTTTACTCTTCTCCCCTCCTCATTGATGAGACAAAAGTGGTTCGGGCCAGAGTCTATGGCAGTGGGTATATGCCGAGTTCAATTATAACCCATACCTATTTGATCACAGAGGATTTATCTTTGCCGGTTGTATCTTTATCCACCGCACCAGTGAATCTATGGGACGAACAGTATGGGATTTATGCAATGGGCTCCAATGCCGAACCTGAGCCCCCTTACTATGAAGCAAATTTCTGGCAGGATTGGGAGCGGCCCATTCATATCGAGTTCTTTGACAGGGACGGAACTTATCTTTACAGTGGCAGCGGCGGTATACAAATTTTCGGGGGATGGAGCCGGGCCAAACCACAGAAATCCCTGGCTCTGTATGCCAGGCGGGAATATGGTCCGGAAACATTTGATTATCCCTTTTTTCCTGATAAGCCTATACAGTCATTCCAGTCACTTGTATTGCGCAACTCGGGAAATGACTGGGGATTCAGCATGTTCAGAGATCCCCTCATGCAGGGTTTGGTGAAATCAACCAGCCTGGTTGTCCAAGCCTACCGTCCTGTGATTGTCTATCTTAATGGTGAATACTGGGGTATTTATAACCTGCGGGAAAAACTAAATGAGCATTATATTGCCTCCAACTATGGTTTCGATCCGGATAATTTGGATATCCTGGAATACTATGAGGCTGTCATACAGGGAGAATCGGATCATTATCTGCAAATGATAAACTACATCATCAGTCATGATCTGAGTATTCCCCAAAATTACGATGTGGTTAAAGTTGATATGGATGTGGATAATTTTATTGATTATCAGGTGGCCCAGATCTATTTTGACAACACGGACTGGCCGGGCACCAACATCAAATTTTTCCGTCCCAGAACAGAGTACGGATTATGGAGATGGCTGTTGTTCGATACGGATGCCTGTTTTGGTCTCTATGATGACCTCGCCTATATGCACAATACTCTGGAATTTGCCACGGATCCTGATGGTCCGCCTTTTCCCAATCCCCCCTGGTCTACCTTGTTAATCCGTCACTTGCTGAAAAACATCGAATTCAGGAACTCCTTTATCAACCGATTTGCCGACTATATGAACACCATCTTTTATCCGGATGAGGTTATTGATCACATCGATTCTTTGAAAATCCAGCTTGAAAACGAAATGGAAAATCACTTTGCCAAGTGGGGCGGTTACATGTCCAGCTGGCAAAATGAGGTGGAGATCATGAGGGAATTCGCGTGGCATAGAAACGGATATGTCCGGGAGCATATTCTCGATAAATTCAATTTAGACTCTACTCACACACTCTGTTTGGATGTTTACCCGGATAAGGCGGGGACCATTACCATCAACACGATTTCGCCTTCCGACTATCCCTGGGAGGGGACCTACTTTCAAAAAGTGCCGGTTTTACTGAAAGCAAATCCGTATTACGGGTTCCGGTTCCTGAAATGGGAGGGGGATAACACCTGTGACAGTACCCAGCTGTCCATCGATTTGACCAGTAATTTTTCCCTTACGGCCGTGTTCGAACCAGCCGACATGCAGATTGTCATCAATGAAATCAACTACCACTCCTCTCAGGATGTGGATCCTGAAGATTGGGTGGAACTCTATAATAACAGCGAATTTCCTGTTGATCTTTCCGGCTGGAAATTTAAAGATTCGAATGACACCCATGTTTATTCAATTCCGAATCATACAGTCTTGAACGCGGATGCCTACATTGTCTTGTGCCGGGATTTATCCGCCTTTGGGAATGTATTTCCGGATGTTGCCAATGTTCAGGGTGACCTCGGTTTCGGTTTTGACGGAAATGGTGAGCTCTTACGGCTCTATGATGAAGGCCTTACTATTGTGGATTCTCTGACCTATGATGATCGGTTTCCCTGGCCCCTGGAGCCGGATGGAAACGGCCCCACCCTGGCACTTAAAAACCCCAATCTGGATAATACCATTGCAGAAAACTGGACAGCTTCAGACAACCATGGAACACCTGGTGAAATCAATGATGTGTATACCAAGGTGTCTGAGGAACTTGATGCTGTGGCTCTGAAAGAACCATGTCTGTTTCAAAATTATC
>CAZKMO010000053.1:1628-19868 GCA_964554015.1 uncultured bacterium | reverse complement strand
TTGCTATAGCTTCCATACTTTATACTTTTGAAAATCTGATTCCCCTTCCTTTACCCTGGTTTAGACTAGGATTATCAAATATCATTACACTTTTGACTTTAAAATGGTGGGGGATCAAAGAATCACTACTGGTAGTAATTCTTCGAGTTTTAATAGGGGGATTATTATCAGGAAAAATATTGGATCCCATATTTATCATGGCATTATCCAGTGGTATTACTTCTGCCTGTGGGATGGGCTTATTGCTTCGTTATGATAAAAAATTTTTTAGTTTGATTGGAATCAGTATTATGGGTGCAGTTATAAAAAATTTAACCCAGTTAAGTACAGCTTACTTGCTATTTATAAAAAATATATCTATTTTTTCCCTGATACCGATTTTTATAATAGTTTCCTTAATAACCGGAACTATTATTGGTATTTTAGCTCATCTTATAGATGAGAAAATAAAAGTTAGGAATAATAACTATGAAATATCTAAATAAGACAGTTTTATTATGTATTTTAATTTTATTAGGATTTCATATTTACTGTGCCTATTATAACACTTTTTATAATGCAAAAAAATATTATAATACCGCTTATCAGGAAATAATAAAAATAAATCAGACCGAATTAAGTGCAAAGGCAATTAATAATTTAGAAATGTCTGCGGAAAAATCGCTAAAATTACTTGAATTATATCCTAATAGTAAGTATGCAGATGATGCCAGGCTGCTATTGGGAAAATGTTACTATTATCAAAAACAATATTTCCGAGCCAGAGAATATTTACATCAATTGATACACTATCAACCAAACAGTGAATTATTGTCTCAAGCACATCTTTGGTTAATCAAGACTGATATTGCAGACAAAAAATATGATAATGCTGAGTTACAAATAAATGAATTGCTTAAAAAGAAATTACCCAATAATATAAAAGCGGAAATTTTTTTACTGCAAGCCAATCTGTACAGAAGAAATAAAAACCATAAGCAGGCAGTTAATTACTATAATAAATGTACTGAAATTAATAAAAAATTACAACCAGAAGCATATTTTGCTATCGGAATGATTTATGATTCTTTAAACAATTACCAGCAATCAGCTTTTTACTATAAAAAGGTTATTAAATTGAATCCTGACCAACCCTATGATTTTGAATCTCGGTTTAAATACGGAATAGCTCTTAAAAAACAAAACAAATTTGATTTAGCTTTAAAAAATTTTTATGAATTGTTAAGAAAAGAATTAGAAGAGAGACAACAAGCGGAAATTCATTTACAAATTGCAGACTGTTTAATGCAACAGGGTAATATTGAGACTGCCTTCCTGGAATATGTAGATATAATCAAAAATTTCCCCAAAACAGCAGAAGCTGCTATTTCCTACTATAAACTGGGGAAATTTTTCGAAGAAAGAATGAAATATAAAAGAGCTTTACAAAATTATTTACAAGTTAAAAGTGAATATTCCCAATCAAAATATATTGATTCATCCCTAACTCGACAGCAGGCTCTATTTAAATTACTGGCTTTAAGAGAAATGATTTCAGTGGGTTTACAGGATTCTTCGGAGTCTAGAGAAATAAGCAATAAAATCATCTTTTCCGAACAGAATATTAGTAATTTTAGGGATGATACCGCCACTGTATCCTTAGTAGAACATGATTCTGTTGAAACTGATGAGAATGTGGATGAAGATGAAGAAAGTGATGATAATAACCAGCAAAATGAATCAGAAAATATTTCATCCCTTCCGGAAAACCAAAGCGTCCAAGATATGGAAAATTTAAATGATAAAGAGGAAAGTAATCCAAAGGAAGTCATCAATCCGGAAATTAGTAAATTGGATGTAAAAAATCTTGATAAGAATCTATTCCTGCTGGGAGAAATTTTTATGCTATCATTTAACCGTCCGGATTCTGCCTTGGCTAACTATACATTTATTATCGATAATCTCCCTGAGAGTGAATATGTTTCTAAAGCATATTTTAATAGTGCTTATATTTACGATACTATAAAAGGCAACCATAATAAAGCTGACAGTTTATATAATTTGATAGTGAATAAATTTCCAGACACAGAGACAGCAAGAAGGGCTAGAATAAAATTGAGTATAGATGTACTTGAATCTGAGGAAAATCAAATAATAAATCTTTATAAAAAGGCAGAAGATTTCATGCTGGAAAAAAATGAACCACTGAAAGCATGTAATATTTATTCCCATATAATCAAAAAATATCCGCATTCCGATTTACTGCCCCAAATTTACTATTCCCTGGGATGGTGTTATGAGAATAAACTTGATTCCTTGCATACTGCCTATGTGATATATGATTCTCTTTTGAATAAATATCCTGAATCAAAATATGCCCAGCAAATAAAACAGAAAGTACAGCAGGTTAAAGATTTTGAAAAAAAACAAGCAGAAACCATAAAACCGGAAAGAGCAGTAACCACTGATTCCACTCAACAAATATCTGAGGATGAACTTTCTGAAATTCCGGCAGATACTTCCAGACAAGATACTATTGAACAGCTATTAAGAGATCAAGAATTAATTATTGAGAAAGAAAAGGGAGAAGAAAAAACTGAAACTCAGGAAAAGATCCTTCCGGATAATTAATTATGAATAAAACAATTTTAATACATAAATGCCCTATAATTGATAATCTCCACATTACCAGCAATATTTATAAGATGCGGTTTAAAAGTCCTGATATTGCCCTGCAATCTTATCCTGGTCAATTTTTACAGTTACGAGTTACAAATAATTTAGATCCTTTTCTCCGGCGTCCTTTTAGTATCAGCAGAGTGGATAAAAAACAAGGTATAATTCATATTCTCTATAAAAAAATTGGTCGAGGCACCAGCATAATGACCCGGTTGAAAAAAGATGATATCATTGATATTGTCGGTCCATTGGGAAATGGATTTAAAACAACCGGTGATTTTACTCAGGCGTTGATTGTTGCGGGAGGTATGGGCTGCGCTCCCGTTTTTTTTCTCATTGATGAACTATTAAAAAATGGGAAAGAAATAAATTTACTTTTTGGAGTAAAATCTATCAAGCAATTAATTGATTTCAATAAGTTTGGTGATTTGCTTAATTTGACCATCTGTTCCGAGGACGGTTCCTGCGGGAAAAAAGGTCTGGTAACTGATTTAATTATGGAATCATTACATGATGCTTCTCAGTCTTCAACCTATGGATATGCCTGCGGACCCAACTCCATGTACAAACAAATTCAAAATTTAAATTCAAACTCAGATTCTATTTACTGGCAGGTTTCCCTGGAAAGCAGTATGGCCTGCGCAACCGGTGTTTGTCAAGGATGTGCCATAAAAATGAAAACAAACAATTATAAACTTGTCTGTTCTGAAGGCCCGGTATTTAATTTAAGGGAAATAAATTTTAATGGTTGATTTATCAGTTACAATTGGATCGCTAACTTTAAAAAATCCTTTATTGACTGCATCTGGTACTTTTGGTTACGGTACTGAATTCATGAATTTTCATGATGTAAATCTATATGGTGGCATAGTTACCAAATCTCTAACTTTGGAACCTCGACGAGGGAATAAAATACCTCGGATTGTGGAAACTAATTGTGGTATGCTTAATTCAATTGGTCTGGCTAATGTGGGATTGGATACATTTTTACAGCAAATCTTGCCTACTCTTCAAAAAGTAACTACTCCGATTATAGTCAATATAGCCGGTAAAACCTGGGAAGAATATGTTGATATTGCCAGACAATTATCACCTGTATCCAAAATTAACGCCATAGAAGTAAATATATCCTGCCCTAATGTTAAGCAGGGTGGCATGGCATTTGGCACTGATCCAGATATAACCCAGAAAGTAGTGCAGAGTATCCGTCAGGTTTATGAAAAAACTATTATTGTAAAACTGACTCCAAATGTTACTGATATAGGTACTATTGCTCAGGCTGCAGTCAAGGCAGGAGCTGATGCCTTATCCTTAATCAATACAGTTCTGGGTATGCGTATTGATATTCATACCAAAAAACCTATGTTGGGCAATATTGTGGGAGGACTTTCCGGACCCGCTATTAAACCCATCGCCTTAGCAAAAGTTTTTCAGGTAGCTCAAGCAGTAGATGTACCTCTAATAGGAATAGGTGGAATAACCTGCTGGGAAGATGTAATTGAATTTTTAATAGCAGGGGCCGCTGCGATTGAAATTGGGAGCTGGAATTTTGTTGATCCTTCCGGTCCTCAAATAATATTAGAAGGAATAAAAGACTATTGCCAAAAATATTCAATTAATAAAATATCGGAATTAACCAACACTTTGGAGCTAGATAATAATGTCTGAACTTATAAATCTCATAAAAAATCGTCGCAGTATCAGAAAATTTCAGGAAAAATCCGTGGAAAAAGATAAAATTTTAACCTGTATTGAAGCTGCCCGGTTTGCACCCTCTGCAGAAAACAAACAGCCCTGGCGGTTCTTGATTTTAGATGATATAAAGGTAAAACAGCAGTTTTGTAAGGCAGTATTTTCTGGAATTTATGCTGCCACCCGCTGGGCCAAAAAAGCCCCAGTTATTATTGTCATCATTGCGGACCTTGATTTTATCGCCCACCGAATAGGGGGGAGGTTGCAGAAAGTTCCTTTCTACTTCATAGACATTGGGATTGCAGGTGAACATTTTATCCTGCAAGCACAGGATTTAGGACTGGGAACCTGCTGGATTGGGTGGTTTAATATTAAAAAAGCACAAAAAATTTTAAACTTGCCAAAAGGTAAAAAAGTATGTCAGTTGATTGCTATGGGATACCCGGATCAGAAGAAAGGAATAAGGAAAAAAGTTAAAAAGACTGAACAAATCGTTTTTTATAACTACTGGGGAAATAATGATCAAAACAAATGAATTAATTAAAAGAATTTTAGTTGCCATTATTGGTGTTCCCATTATTGTTCTTTTATCTTTATATGGTAAAATTCTTTTTTTACTATTAATTACTGGCATCATGATCATTTCCTTAGGGGAATTTCATTCCTTTACTTCTGTAAAAAATAAAATCCTGTACTCTATTATAGGAATAATTACGATATTGCTTATTAATTTGGATGTTTATTCATATTTTGGTGTGCATGTACCAATCTTACTTACCATGATGGTTATATGTATTATTTTTGTAGAGTTATTTTCCACCAAGAATAATTCCTTGATTAATAGTTCAATACCTTTGCTAGGAACTGTATATATACTGTTTTTTACTTATTTTATTGAAATTCGAGAGAATATTTTTTCTGATATCCAACCTTACTCTTATGGTGGTCTATTTATCCTATATATATTTATAACACTCTGGACTTTTGATATATCAGCTTATTTTTTGGGTTCAATCTGGGGTAAACACACCTTATTTGCCCGTATCAGTCCTGGAAAGACCTGGGAGGGCACTATCGGAGGAATTATTATTGCCTTACCCGTGGCAGTAATTATTAATCATTATATGAACATAAATTTGTCAATCTATCTTTGTTTGGGCTTTAGTTTGATTGTATGTCTTACGGCGCAGTTAAGCGATCTGGTGGAATCAATGTTTAAACGGAATTCCCATATAAAGGATTCATCAAAAATATTACCCGGACATGGTGGTATATTTGATAGATTTGATGGTTTTTATTTAGTGGCCCCAATTAGCTATCTTTTTATAAAAATTTTTATCTAGGTAGTTATATTCATGAATAATGAGATAATTTTTTTTGATCTTCCTAACAATCAAAATTCTAAAGTATATAAGGACCTGAAAGATACATTTAATATCATTTTCTCCCGATCATTTGAGGAAATTCAAGAATTAATTTCCACGTTAAAACCTTTTTTGGTTATTGTTAATAAAGATAATTTTGCTGAAAATATAAAAGATCTTTACCATTATTTACTAAAGGTCAGTCCGCAAACTGTGTATTTGGTATATTCTTTTTATAGAGATAAAAAGGAAAAAAATAAACTTATCAGAAATTTTGTGGATGATTGCATTTTTTCAAAAAATCCCGCTGAAGATATTATTGCGAAAATTATTTCTTATCATAGGCGCCAGAATCAATTTTTGAGTCATCCCAAGATTATTAAAGTCGATGATTTAGAAATAAATTATAACACCCGGGAAATCAGTAAAAATGATGTTTCAGTAATGCTTACCAATTCTCAATTTAAAATATTGGATCTTCTTTTATCTGAACCACGACGTTTTTTTACCAGAAAAGAAATATTAAATAAAGCTTTTCCCCATGATAAACACTTGTCAAAAAGATCTATTGATGTTTATATAAAAAGATTACGGGAAAAAATAAGGGCTCTTAAACCTGATAGAAAGTTTATACTCACTCTTTACGGATTAGGATATAAATTTTATGAACAATAATTTGACAAATTTTTCTTTTTTTTGTATATTTTACCTTTCAAAAACTACTTAATGCCTCCGTAGCTCAACTGGATAGAGCAACGGCCTTCTAAGCCGTAGGTTTCAGGTTCGATTCCTGACGGGGGTACTTTTTTTTATGAAAATACTTGAAAATCCCATACTAAATCATTATTATTATTTGTAACGCAAAGTTATAAAAACTTAGTTCTTTATACTTTTATCCACAGGATTTCAATTATATTTTATTTAATTACATTCATAAATTTTGACAATTTTTATTAAAAAATACCTTATATTTAAAGAAAGAACAAAATTGAATAAAAGGAGACAAATCCATGATTTACTATTTTCAAAAATTACAAAAGATTATAGGTGATTTCCCAAAATATTTATTAATGTTTTTTTGTCTGGGTATGGGATGTATTTATGCCCAGCAATCTATTGTGATTGCTCCCATGCATTTAAATAACAAGCAGATAAAAACAAATATACCTACATATTTACCGGATAAAATTCAAAACAGACTGGTGGACGAAGATGCTATTACTGTACTGGAACGAAAGAAACTGGAAGTTATTCTGGAAGAGAAAAAACTTAGCGAAACCGGATTGGTAGACAATAAAACAGCTGTTGAAGCTGGTAAACTAATCGGCGCTGATTTTGTCTTACTGGGGAGTCTGGATATGGTCAACAAAAAAAGATTCAATGTCACCAGCCGGATAGTTGATATTGAAAAGGGAAAAGTTATAAAACAGTGGACTGCAACTGATATATCGGAGAAAGAAATAAATCAATATATTAATACGGTAGCAGATGAAATAATTCAAATGGCTCGGCAAACTATTGCTCTGGAAAACATTGTTTCTCTAACCAATCCGCGTCAAAATTTTAAGGTACACCTGCAATCAAACGCGGACAGTCTGACTTTCGGTGAGATGTTAGAATTAACCATTACACCGGAGGAGAGTGCATATTTATATGTATTTGATGTAGGAACGAGTGGTGATATTCATTTACTGTTTCCCAATCGTATGCAGCTGGATAATTATGTAGAAAAAAAAGATACCATAGTAATTGGAAATTTACGTACTGGTCCTCCTGCAGGTGTTGAAATAATCAAAGTCATAGCTAGCCAGGATTCTATTTCACTGCAGGAAATGATGGATATTGCCGGTTCAAAAGCCACCTTTCATGCGTATGATGACAATGCTGAAGCCTTTTCACGAGACTTGGAATTTATTGTCTCACCCTTGGTAGAAGATCGCTGGGCTAGTTCCTATATTCGTTTGTATATAGTTGAATAACTATTTGTTAGCAACAGGAGTGAAAAAAATGAGACGTATAATATATCTTACTATTTTGATAAGTCTCACCTATGTCTCAGTGATAGGTGCGAATGAAAAATATGCAGTTATTATCGGGATAAACAATTACCAGCATCCCCGAATACGGGATCTTCATTATAGTGAACCAGATGCTCTTTATCTGAAAGATATTATGATCAAGTATGCCCGATATAAGTCCGAAAATGTACATGTATTACTGGGTGAAGAAGCTACCTATTTAAATATTAAAGATCAAATTTACTGGTTGGGTGACCAGGCTGACCCAGAGGATGAAGTGTTTTTTTATTTCAGTGGTCATGGAACCCGAGTAGAGGACCGGGATGGAAATGAGGAGGATGGAATGGATGAAGCTTTTTGTCCCTATGAAACCAATATCGGTCGTCCATCCAGTGTGATTTTGGATGATGATATCGGACATTGGTTTCGCAGAATTCGAGCTAAGCAAATCCTGGTGGTTCTGGACTGCTGTCACTCCGGAGGTGCAGCTGGAAGAAGTTTGAATGATGACGGCTCCCGGGGATTGGATATGGCTGGTCAATCGCAAGCAAGAAGTATGATTGATGATGGAGATGATCCCTATGCCCGAGACCTTACTCTGGATAATAAATTCATAATAACCGCCAGTGATGCCAATGAGCAATCCTATGAAAATCCAGATTTGGGACATGGAGTATTTACCTATTATGTAGGAGAGGCTATGAGGGGCAGTGCCGATTCTGATAACAATCAGGAAGTAACTTCTCGAGAATTATATGATTACACTAGGGATAGAACCCTGAAATTTGCCCGAAGTATTAATCAAACTCAAAATCCAATGTGTTTTGGTTCTCTCTATGATGCAATTGTTTGCGAGATTAACAATCAATTATGTGATTTAAAATACTACGATCCTGACCTGAAATTAGTATTTTTAGGAGCAGGGGAGGGAGTGTTAAAACCAGGTGATCAATTAATAATTCGTAAAAATGTGAGTAATTTTGCCAGGGATATTGAAGTATCGGATATGAAAGTTTTTAAAGTTGAAGTAATGGATGTTAATCCTGATTACTCCCGGGCCAAAATAGTTGAAGAGTATTTCAGTAATGTTCGCATTGATCCCAGTAAATACAGTGAATACTACGGAGAACGACTGGAAACCGGTTCTCTTAATGTTATGACCGAACCCTGGTCAACAGTATATCTGGATGGTAAAAAAATTGGTCCGACCCCGTTACATATACCACAGGTCACAGCAGGTGATCATATCCTTGAGTTTCATATTTCAGAAATAGGCTACCCCGGGACAATACAAAAGCATCTCACCATTGAAAGCAAGAAACAAATGCGTATTTTCGAGACCTTTGAAAGGAAATATTAATAAAAAAGGATATACTATGTTCCTACAATCATTGAAACAAAACACCTGGATCAGTAAATGTCTGTTCTTTTCCTTTTTTTTGTTGCTCAGTAAAGATATTTTTATGGCCAGCACCTTATATGCTCAGACGAGTTCTGAGAAACTGCTTAAAAAAGGAGTGGAGGCGTATAAGAAAGTTGATTTTGAACTGGCTGTGCAATCTCTAGAGCAGGCAATTGAATTGGGTTTAAGGGCAAAAGAAAAACAGGCACAGGCATATAAATATCTGGCCTTTGTCCAGGCAGCCTTAGGAGATACAGCCCAGTCGCAAGCAGCCTATTTAAAATTACTCACCTTAGATCCTGATTTTGATCTACCAGTATCGGCCTCACCTCGACTTAGAGAGCCACTTTTACAAGCTCAGAAGATTTTTGCTAAAAGAGATTCCACCCCTCCGGAAATTGTTGTGCAACCCCTGGTATCAGTAGAATCAGGAAACAGCTTTTCCATTAAGGCGGAAGTTAAAGATAAATCCGGTATCGATAAAGTCACTCTTTTTTACAGATCTACTCCCATAGATAGATTCAGTTCAATCACCATGAAATATGTGAGGGGAGATGAGTACTCTGCCACCATTCCTGCTGTGTCGGTTCAGCCCCCATCTATTAATTTTTATATAGAAGCTTTTGATACTCGGGGAAATGGTCCTTCCCGACAAGGATCTGTCCAAAATCCCTTAATGGTTGAAGTGATATCTATTGATAAAACTCCGCCGGAAATAGTTTTAAAGAAAGTCGATACCATTGAATCGGATAGTCCTTTGCCTATCACCGTAGAGGTGACCGATGTCAGTAAAGTGGAAAAAGTCACTCTCTTTTACCGTATTAAAAGGGAGGGAAAATATACATCAATCCAGATGAATCATTTAAAAGATGATATATATCTTGCAGAAATTAGTAAAGCAGAAATTAAATCTCCCGGTATTGAATATTATGTTGAAGCGTTTGATAGGGAAGGTAATGGTCCTGCCCGTAAAGGAAGTGCTGATGATCCTTTGTTTGTTGAAGTTATAACTCCTGATAGGCAACCTCCTCAGATTGCCCACACACCACCTGATAAGGCAAAAGAAGGTGAATCAGTAATATTGACTGCACTTATTACAGATAATATTACCGTAGAAAATGCTATAGTACTGTTTCATAAAAAAAATGTAGCCGATTTTAAATCATTACATATGAAGAAAAATGATACAAATCAATATGAGGTTGAGATTTCCGGCCAAGAGATCATGCCACCTTTTATTGAATATTATATCACCGCCACCGATAAAGCCGGCAATAATGGTTTTTGGCAGAGTGAACAAAATCCCTATTCTCTGCCAGTTACTCCTCGACAGATTACTAAACAGCCAGTAATAGCAGATACAGGTGAAGAATTGGTTGAAAAAAAGAAAAAGGGAACTAAAAAATGGTTGTGGATGGGACTGGGAGCTGCAGTGGTGGGAGGAGTGGTTATAGGTCTGATTGGGGGAGGAGGAGATGGTGAAAAAGAAGCTACCACTGGATCAATTGTGATTCAGGTACCGGAATAATTGTCCATTGACCCTGACAGGATCGTCTCAGATCCTGCCAGGGTCAAGAAGGTCTGTCATTCCTGAAAAGGCATGAATCCAAAAGACTTTCGGGAATGACAGGGAAAAAGAAATAGGCACACAAAGGTGGTCTCCATCTCAGAGATGGAGACCACCTCAATCACCAAAGGAGTAACAATGCATTCTCTAAAACAAATAATCAGGTTAACTCTTCTTTTATTATTACTAGTGTTCATTTCTTCCTGTGGATTACTGGAACCGCCTGATGATAAAAACGGTGAATTGATTATTGTGCTCAAAAAACAGGAAAATCTGGGAAAAGTATCCATTGTACAAACAGATACCCTGAACAGTGTGCAGTGTATCCTGAAAAAAGGATCCACCACTGTTTATAATCAAAATCTGACTAAAAGCGGCAGTTACTATGAAGGAGAAATCAAAAATCTGGAGCCTGCTGATAATTATTCCGTATTATTATACGGTAAAAACAGCAGTCAGAATATTATCCGCCGAGGGTATGAGAGCAGTATTTCAGTGGAAGCCGGAGAAGCCACCACTGTCACTCTTAGCTGGAATGATTTTACTCCAATATTATTGTCACCTTCAAATAATTCTGCCCTAAATGATACAACTCCAAGTTTTGATTGGTACGATATCAGTGATGCCTCTATGTATGAACTGGAGGTGGATAGTGACAGCCTTTTTCCCCATCCTGTCATTGATTTAGACACTTTGACTACTTCCAGTTATACCGCAACCAATGCCTTGTCCTATTTTACCTATTACTGGCGGGTTCGTGCTCAAGACAATCAGGGCAATTGGGGGGAATGGTCTGATATCTGGAATTTTACCATTGACAGTGAGGCTCCTTCCATCCCCAGTTTAACCTTACCGGAAGATAGCAGTACCATATCAGATAATACTCCTTATTTTGATTGGTCATCCGTGAGTAAGGCTTCCTTCTATCAACTTCAGGTAGATAGCACCAGCAGTTTCCCCAGTCCCATAATAAACCAGGACAGTCTTGCCACTTCTGAATATACTACACCTAGTTTTTTGTCAGATGGCAGTTATTATTGGCGGGTACGGGCTGGAAACAATCAGAATAAGTGGAGTGGGTGGTCAGATATCTGGAGTTTTACCATATCAACCTTGGAAACTGACAGTATGACTGATCAGGACGGCAATGTATACAAAACAGTAAAAATCGGGGAACAATGGTGGATGGCGGAAAACCTGAAAGCAACCCATTACCGCAACGGCAATTCTATCCCTGAGGTAGAAGGCACTACAGAGTGGATTAATCTTGCTTCTGATGCCTATTGTGCTTATGATAATGATGAAAGCAATGCGGAAACCTATGGTTATTTATACAACTGGTATGCAGTGAATGACAGCAGTAATATTGCACCTGAAGGCTGGCATGTGCCCACTGATGAAGATTGGCAAGAATTGGAGATGTATCTGGGTATGAGTATATCAGATGCGGATGATGTGGGCTATCGTGGTACGGATGAAGGAGATAAAATGAAAACAGAAAGCGGTTGGTATCCTGGTGGTGCTGGAACCAATGAAACTGGTTTTTCCGCTTTACCAGGTGGTTGCCGTTATAGTAGTAATGGTTATTTCGCCTATAATGGAATTGCTGCTGTCTTCTGGACAGCTACCGAATACGATGATGAAGAAGCCTGGAGTCGTTACCTGAGGTATGATCAAACAGATATTGGACGGTATAACCGAGATAAGAGATATGGGTTATCCATACGTCTGGTTAAAGGTGAAGCTGAACAGGTGACTCTTTCCAGTATATCCGTATCACCATCAAGTGATACTTTGTACAGCAGCCAGACCCGGCAATTTACCTGTACAGCTACGTACTCCGATAACAGTACAGAAAATGTAACCACTTCAGCTACCTGGAGTACCAGTCCGGGTACAACCGGCAGTATTAGCAGTAGTGGATTATTTACCGCTTCCGGCAGCAATACCGGTAAGGAAACCATAACTGCCGGTTATAAAGGTAAAACAGCTACAGCTACAGTCGTGGTTAATCCCTCAGTGGTTTCATTGGAGGTCTCTCCTTCCTCTGTTACTCTGGCAAATGGGGCGGTTCAAATGTTTTCCTGCATAGCACATTATTCAGACGAATCCAGTGAAAGTCCGGAATCATCCGACCTGTCCTGGTCGGTCAGTCCCGGTACCAGGGGTGGTATTAACCGGGACGGACTATTCTGGGCAGCACGTTCCGGTTCCGGAACCGAAACTGTGACTGCCACTTATGAGGGAAAAACTGGTACGGCCACGGTTACGGTAAGTGATGATCCATACTATGATATGATTTATATTTCCTCGGGTGAATTTACCATGGGAAGTGATGAAGATGATGATGAACAGCCTATACATACGGTATATCTGGATGGTTATTATATTGATAAGTATGAGGTTACCTGGGCCCGTTATGCTGCCTATCTTAATGAAGCTCTCAGTTTGAGTACTATTTCAGCCAGTTCCACTTCTGTGACCCGAAATGGTGAAGAGCTTATTGATCTGGATGAATACTGGTGTTACATTGAATATAGTGATGGTGAATTCACTGTAAAAGTTGGGTATGAAAACTATCCTGCCGAATATATTTCCTGGTATGGAGCGAAAGCGTATGCGGAACATTATGGTAAACGCTTACCCACAGAAGCGGAATGGGAAAAAGCTGCCCGGGGTACTGACGGCAGAACCTATCCCTGGGGCAATGAATATCCAACAGAGGAATACTGGTATTATAGCGATAAACCAGTGGGATCATTCAGTCCTATTAGCGACAGTCCTTATGGATGTGTTGATATGGCAGGTAATGGCTCAGAATGGTGTGCTGACTGGTATGATCGAGAGTATTACCAAAACAGTCCTTATGAAAATCCTACTGGACCAACATCTGGTGATTATAAAGTATTGCGGAGTGGTGGTAGTTCTGAACAAAGACTAAGATGTGCTAATCGAGTGGCCTGGCCTCCTGATGCGCCAACCGGAGGAACCGGTATACGATGCGCTAAAGATTAATTAATATTCGACTGAAAATATAAATTCGTATCTTGTTATCTCGTTCCCACGGTCTCCGTGGGAACGTTAAAGGTAAGAAAATGAACAAAATAGTATATATATTTGGAGCAGGAGCAAGCAAAAATGCATTGCCTATTATCAATGAAATACCAGATCGTATTCAAAAATTATTTAAAAAATTAGAAACAAAAGAATTTGAATTATCAGATAATGAAAGTTTTGATCTTAAATTGGAAAAGCCCCGATCGAAAAGGTTCTATCAATTAGAATTAATTGATTCATTAAAATGGTTATATAAACAACGTGTCAATTATGCAAGTGTCGACACTTTTGCAAAGAAATTATATATAACAGATAATGAAGAGAATTTAAATAAACTTAAAATTGCTCTTTCGGTTTTTTTTATTTGTGAACAATGTATTAATAAACCAGATAAACGTTATGAGACATTTTTTGCTTCATTATTAAATAGAAATTTAGAATTTCCAAAAAATATGAGAATATTAACCTGGAATTATGACTATCAGTTTGAATTAACTTTTTCTGGATATTCTGAAAAAAATAATTTATCATCATTTCTTCACCAGTTACACATAATAACTAAATATGCAAAAGAATATAACTATAAAGATGATCATTGTAATATATTTAAAATAAATGGTACAACAGGCTTATATTCAAATAATGATTGTGAACCATATAGTTTTACAGATAATTTAGATAGGACATTTGATAAACAATTTATTGAACAAATTGTAAGGGCTTTTACGAATGCAACTTATTCAAAATTTATCTATCCTGGTTTATCATTTGCATGGGAGGAAGAAAATTATTCAAATATAATAAATTTAGCTGTTAAAGATTTAGAAGATACTGAAATATTAGTTGTAATTGGTTATTCATTTCCTTTTTTTAATAGAGAAATTGATAGAAAAATTATTGGAGACATGAAAAAATTGAAAAAAGTTTATTTCCAAGCACCAGAACAAGATGTTGAAGCATTAAAAGAAAGATTTCAATCTATTAGAGATGATATTGATGATAAATTATTAGTCACAAAAAAGGATATTGATCAATTTTTTATACCAAATGAATTATAATTATCGGACAGAATTTCAAATACAAAATTAATCAAAATAAGGTATTTTAAATGAGTTTAATTGATAAACTCATAATAGGGGAGAAGCTTATTCAGGAATTAATATTTAGTTATAAAATTATGGATCCCCGACAAACTTGTAACCGCATGTTTTTAGCGGGTATACATTCGGGGATGACACAGAGAGGAATTTAGGCGTTAGTTCACTAAATATAACTCTCCTATCTACATTAAATACATTTAATAAGGAGGTAAAAAATGAAGAAAAATATGGGAATAATTGATCGAGTATTAAGATTTGTTTTAGCTGTTATCATAGCTATATTCTATTTTACCAACTCAATTGATGGAATTGCAGCAATCATTTTGGGCATTATAGCCATTATTTTCCTCTTGACTAGCCTCATAGGCGTATGTCCGGCCTATTTCCCTTTGAAAATTAATACTAAAAGTAAAAAAGATAGATAGTTAACCTCGGCAGGGTCTAGAACTCTATTTATTTGAAAAATATATGTTAGTTTTATTTAGTTAACATAATATAACTTATGCGAAGTAATAATTTGAACAAATTTATTTATTATCAACTATGGCAGATATTAGCGTACTTTTGCGTATAATTTTTTAATTCTTCCCTTAATGGGAATATGGACATTATAACGCTTCATATCGTTTAAAATTTTTAAGGCTGCATTATTATTATCAAGTTTCATATAGGCATAAGCCAAATAATATGTTGCTAAAGGATTATTTCGAAATACATCCAGCGAGTTCTTTAATGATTTAATTGCTTTATTATAGTCATTAATTTTTAAATAACTGATACCCAAAATAGTCAAACTAACCGGATCTAGAATATCAATTTGAGGGAATTTCTTCTGTACCGTAATGACTTCATTTGGTTTATTAAGAAAATATAAGGCAATAGATAATGATTTGTAATAAAGCTGTCTCTTACTATTTAATCTGATTGCTCGTTTAAAACAATCAGATGCTGCATCTACTTCACCATTTCTAAGCTGAGTTTCACCTAATAAATACCATATATAATCATCGGATGGCTTTTTTTGTAAGTAATTTTCATATAACTTTTTAGCATGATTATAATTTCCGGATAAATAATTACGAATACCCCTGGAAATATAATCTTCAATTTGATCGACTTTTATTTCTGTTATTTCGGGTTTTTCAACAATATCGGTTTTAATTGAACGTTTGGCATAATCGACCATTTTAGTATCGGATGATGTTTCAATTATTTTTTTTAAATACTTGTTTGACGTATCTACGTCATTTAGCATTGTATATATTTTTGATAAACCTAGATAAGCTCTGCATTCCTTATCATTTATTTGAATTACCCGATTAAACATATTAATTGCTTTTTTAAATTCCTTTTGTATGCTATATACAGCCCCTAAATTTAAATAACTTAGAACATCTGACTTATTAAGTTTCTGGCTTAAAAGAAGATAATTTTCAGCTTGATTAAAATTTCTGGATTTTATTAGAATAATTCCAAGTAATAAATTACCTTTATAGTGAATTTTGCATACTGAAACTAGTAATTTTAAAAATTTTATAGACTCTGAATATTTTTTTTCTTCAAACAAGGCTAAAGATAGTTTATATAAGTATTCCACATCATTTTCACTAATGGATACTGCTTTTTTCCATATTTCAACAGCTTTATTTCTTTGGTTAGATTTATAAAAATTTAGTGCTTCTTGGTGTAATGCCTCTGCCCTTTTATCAATATTATTAGGTGACCAGTTAAGAACAAACCGGCTGTTATTTTCCTCTATTTTTAACGTTCCTATCTTATTGTCATATTTTTCGTATAGTCGTTCAATAATTTTATCACTGTCGGATATATCTTCTGGTAAACCATAAAAATATCTGTCATTTTTAATATCATTTAGGGTTAAAATTACTGTGACTGTTTTAGATTCGGATTTATTCATAGTTTTGTCCATTATTTTACAAATTTCTTTTTGCTGCAAAAATTGTGTTTTTTAGTAGCATGGCAATAGTCATGGGACCAACTCCTCCCGGTACTGGTGTTATTAAGGAAGCAACTTTACTAACTTGCTCAAAATCAACATCCCCAACTAGTCTATATCCTCTTTTTTGGGTTGGATCCTCTACCCTATTGATTCCTACATCAATAATGATTACTCCGGATTTAACCATATCTTTTTTTATGAATTCTGCTCTTCCCATGGCTGCAATGAGAATATCTGCAGTTTTAGTTATGGCAGATATATTATTGGTGCGGGAATGACAATACGTAACAGTTGCATTACCTTTACTTGTTTTCTTTAATAAAAGTAGACCCAACGGTTTCCCAACAACATTACTTCTTCCCACAATAACAGCATGTTTGCCTTCGGTATGTATATTATATCGTGATAAAAGTTCTACAATTCCGTAAGGAGTGGCAGGATAGAAACATTTATCAGATCCAGCTACTAACCTCCCTAAATTTATGGGATGAAAGCCATCTACATCCTTTTCCGGAATTACTTTCTCAATTACTACATCTTCATGAATATGTGATGGAAGTGGTAGTTGTACCAGAATACCATGAACATTGGGATCCTTATTTAAGGTATCAATTTTTTGTAATAATTCCTGCTCAGAAATTGATTTTTCAAATTTTATGGTTTCGGAAGAAATGCCAACTTTTTTACAGGCTTTTTCTTTCATCTTAACATAAATTGAAGATGCGGGATTATCTCCTACCAGAATAACGGATAAGTACGGAATTAAGCCATCTTTTTTTAACTGTTCTATTTCTGTGGCAACTTCATCTTGTATTAGGGTTGATATTTTTTTTCCATCAATAATTTCTGCCATATAAATCTCCCAAAATTTTAGTTACAATTGTATTCTTTCTATCGAATTTGCCTTTGATGTATTACTATCAATTGATATTACTACACCACAAAATATTAAATTTCCATTTTTTGCAATTTTATAGTAAAAAGGTATTTGTTGAATGAATCTATTGATAGCAACTTCTTTGTCCATGCCAATGACAGAATCAGATGATCCGGTCATTCCAACATCAGTGATATAAGCAGTACCCTGAGAGAGAATTTGTTCGTCCGCAGTCTGAACATGAGTGTGGGTACCGATAACTGCACTTACTCGACCATTAAGATACCAAGCCATGGCAATTTTTTCCGCAGTTGCTTCAGCATGAAAATCAACAATGATAAGATTAACTCCTTGTTTATGTAATTTTTTTATTTCCCTATCTATACCTCGAAATGGACAATCTATTGCCTGCATAAAAGTTCTTCCCTGTATGTTAATAACAGCAATTTTATCTCCTGTTTTAATCTCATAAATACAGGAACCATGTCCCGGTACTTGGGGTGGATAATTTAATGGTCTTAATATATTAGGATTGGTATCCAATA
>CAZKMO010000053.1:0-1618 GCA_964554015.1 uncultured bacterium | reverse complement strand
TTTTTATTCCAAATATGATTTCCACTGGTGATCACATGGATACCCAGGTTAAAGAATTTTTGAGCAATATCTTCGGTTAAACCTTTTCCGGAAGCAGCATTTTCTCCATTTGCAATAATTACGTCGGGATCATAAATATTAATTATGTTTTGTATAGAGTTGGCAGTTACCTTAAAACCCGGTTCTCCTACAATATCAGCAATAAAAACTACCTTGATATTTGCATTACTATTTTGCATAGTCGACAGCTCTATATTCCCGAATCACCGTAACTCTAATCTGACCGGGATACTCCATTTCATCTTGTATCTTTTGAGCAATTTCGCTTGCCATTTGATCAGATAAAGCATCATTTATTTCTTCCGGCTGTACCATAACTCTAATCTCTCTTCCGGCTTGAATGGCATAGGTTTTTGATACTCCTTTGAATGATTCTGCAATAGTCTCTAGTTTTTCCAATCTTTTAATATATCCCTCTAACGTTTCTCTTCTGGCACCGGGTCGAGAGCCGGAAATTGCATCTGCGGCTTGTACCAGAGCTGAAATGGGAGAGGTCATTTCCCCTTCATCATGGTGGGTAACAATTGCATTCTGAACAATTGGTCCTTCACCATATTTTTTGGCAAGTTCAAATCCAAGTTGATAATGGGTTCCTTCCGTATCATAATCAATTGCTTTTCCAATGTCATGCAAGAGACCAGCTCTTTTGGCAACTACTGCATCCAGTTGAAGTTCCGCAGCCATTAATCCTGATAATTTGGCAACTTCTATACTATGCTGTAAAACATTTTGTCCATAACTTGTACGATACTTTAATTTTCCCAATAGTTTTACTAATTGTGGATGAAGCCCATGAATACCAGTATCCATCATGGCCTGTTCGCCCACCGTAACCGTTTCTTCATCCAGTTCTTTGGTTGTTTTATTTACAATGTCCTCAATTCTCCCTGGATGGATACGACCATCAGAGATAAGTTTTTCCAAAGCGCGTTTGGCTATTTCACGACGATAAGGTGCAAAACCAGATAATATAACTGCATCTGGAGTATCATCAACGATTACATCGATACCGGTTAAATTCTCAAACGCTCTTATATTTCTTCCTTCCCGACCAATTATTCGTCCTTTCATTTCATCGTTAGGTAGATGCACTACAGAAACCGTAGTCTCAGCAGAATGATCTGCGGCTGTACTTTGAATGGCGTATACAATAATTTCTTTTGCTTCCCGATTAGCCGTAATTTTTGCTTTATCCTTGATGTTTTTTATAGTCTGGGCAGCTTCCTGTTTTGTCGTTTCTAAAAGGCTTTTTTTCAGTTCTTCCTTGGCTTCCTTATTAGACATCCCGGATATTTTTTGTAATTTAATATTTTGCTGTTTAATAATTTCATCCAATTGTTTGTTTTTTTCTTCTAATTCCCTTGCATCAGAATTTAATTTTTCTGCTTTTACAGAAAAATCCTTTTCCTGCTGATTGAGATGATTCATTCTTTTATCAATTTCACTCTCTCTCTGGGCTTCTTTTTTTAAGCTGGATTCGATATCACGTTTTTTATCTTTGGTTACATTTTCAAATTTTTGTCTTTTTCAGAACCATTAATCTATTGCATCCAGGATT
>CAZKMO010000052.1:0-20914 GCA_964554015.1 uncultured bacterium | reverse complement strand
TAATAAGGATCAATAGTAAGTATCATGCTATTTGACCAGGAGGTATCACAATCCACTGATTGAAAGCCATCATACAGTAAAGAATATCCCATTGATTGCAAATTCATGGTTTTTGAAAAAGTAACCATTAAATTATCAGTAATAGGAAAATTACGTTGATCAACAAAGTTATTTTGAATAATAAAAGGATATGGTTCAGCTGTTTCTAAAATTATGTCTTCTACGGTTCGAGTGCTTTTTTGAATCAGATATTCTGTTTTATAAGTGAATTCGTAATCATTGTCATTGTCATCAAATGGCAATGTCTCGATAATGACATCTGGTGTACCCGGTAAGCTGTCAAACGAGAAAAATCCTTCTGCATCGGTGACTTCCGTATATTTTCCAGGATAAATATCATATCCCTCAGTATATGAATCAGGAGGGACATATTTATAAGTATAATTTGCAACTACTTCAACTCCTTCAGCAGGTTCAGTAGTTTGGCCGCTTATTTCTTTATATACATGTCCTTTTAATCCGGCGTTTTTTTGATATAAGTATATTTCTTCAGAAACAGTATGCTCATAATCTCTATCAGTGGGAGGGGGAGCACCAAAAGATCCGGTACTGTAAAGTATCTCTTCCAAAGTAGGAACATGCACTTCAATTGTACCTACTGCATAATCATCGGAAGCGGCAAAATGGATGGTATAATCTCCGGGAGGAAGATCGGTGATAATATAATACCCTTTATCCAGGGTGACAGTTGATTTCATAATTCCTTCATCAACCCAGGTTATTTCAACAGCTCCACTGTCGAAAGTTGAATTTTCACAAAAATCATATACTAATCCATGAACAGTTCCGGTAACTCTGCCGTTGGCAAGCTCTGCCGGAGGCTGCACTGTATGTTTTGAACAGGAGATAATTAATAAAAATAAAATACAATAGAGTAAAATTTTTACTTTCATTGCCTTACTCCATTTTTTTGTGAGAGATTATTTAAGTAAATAAATATACTAATATTACAATGAAATGTCAACAAAAAAATTCTTTTTTTTAGAATATTTGAAAATTTTAATTTTTATGCTTGACTTTTATATATAAAATGTTATATTATTTAAATAAATAGTATAGATTTTGAAGGAGAAACAAGATGAAACATTTAAAGTATATTATACTTCTAGTATGTTTTGTTTTTGCCTCTTCTGTTTTTTCTCAAAAAATTGTTAAAGTCAAAAAACCGTATGTACTTATAGATATTTCCCGAGAATCCGGGTATAGGGTGGGAGATGAATTATTAGTGTATCATCCTGGGGAAGAGGATGAAGATAAATTAGTTGGGTTGGTGGAACTTATAACATTTAAAGGTGATGAATGCGCAGCTAAGATTATAAAAGAGAGTGTTACTACAAAGATTCAAGTTGGAGATGTAATTAAACCTTATCAAACATCTACCCCAAAAAAAGATAAGGGACGAGCATCAACTCGACCTTCAACTCCGCCAAGTTATGGTTTACAAAAAAAGAGTCAACTGCCTTCTTATTTAAGTTTAACTGCAGGTATTATATCATGTAGTGTTGGTTATTATTATTATAATGAAGCGGAAAAAAATTCACGTGTTGTACCCGCAGGATTGGAAGAGTATGAAAGTTTAAAAGATGAAACAAGAAGGTTTGACAATACGGCAAATTTCTGTTTTGGTCTGGGCGGTGGATTAGTAGCCTATGGTATTGTTAATTATATTTTAACATACAGAACTAATATAAGAATTAATCAGCGAGTTTCGGTTATGCCGGTGCATAAAAGAGATTTTTTTGGCATGGGGCTAACCGTGAATTTGAATAAGTAAAAATATCCTGTTTTTTATTGATTTTTCATAATATTAAATATTAAAATAATTTATAAGAAAATTATTATAGTTATCTGTCTATTTTCTTTTATTCCTGACGCTTGATTTTTAGAAGTTAGAATATGGAATATGGAAAAGGGAATATGGAGAACGGAAAAGGGAGAAAGGATATATTAAATCTCAAATCACAAGTACCAAATAATAAATAAATTACAAATTCCAATAATCAAACGTATCAGCTTACAAATTTGGTCAAAAATATCAAGCCACAGATTTACACGGATCAAACACAGATACATATTTTTTAAAATCCGTATCAATCCGTGTACATCCGTGGCTATTCGTTTGGTCTTGTCCTGAAATAGGTTTACACCTATAGCAATGGTTATTTTATCTTTAGGTTTTAGTCTTTTATTTATCTATTTTTTTTATAATACTACAAAAACAAATCTTTAATTGGATTAAGTCTATAAATTCTTATTACTTTGAGGCATGAGCTTCTTCACTCCCTTTGGTCGTTCAGAATGACAGACCGAGATGTTCAGATTAAAAACTGTTATTTTTTTTGGATTATATAATCATGGTCAATTTCCCCCTTCCATCTTCCTTTCCTCCGTTTTCCCCTTTTCCTTTATTCTTCTCTTCTTTTTCGAAAAATTATTTATTGTAGGTAGTTTTTCTTGAATTAAATTGAATTAAATTGTATATTGGGTAGATAAAATAACAGTAAGGTGAGTTAATTTTGGCACGTATTATCGCAATTGCTAATCAAAAAGGGGGAGTGGGAAAAACCACCACAGCCATTAATCTATCCGCTTGTCTGGCAGTAGCGGAGAAGAGAACTCTTTTGATTGATATTGACCCTCAGGCAAATACAACCAGTGGGTTGGGGATTGATCACTCCGGTGACAGTAAAAGTATCTATGAAGTTATTATTGAGGAAGAAGATATTGATAAGGTGATTCTTTCCACTGATATATCTTATCTGGATCTTGTGCCCTCTAATATCAGATTAGTGGGAGCGGAGGTTGAATTAGTAAACATGATGGGCAGGGAAAAAATACTGACAAGAAATATTAAGAAAGTTAAGGAAAAATATGATTTTATATTTATAGATTGTCCTCCTTCTCTTGGACTATTAACTGTTAATAGTTTAACTGCTGCTGATTCAGTATTAATACCAATTCAATGTGAATATTATGCCCTGGAAGGATTAAGTCAGCTTTTAAAAACTATTCGGTTAGTGCAAAAGCATTTAAATTCCAAACTTAAGATTGAAGGAGTTCTGCTTACGATGTATGATAATAGGTTAAATCTGTCTAATCAGGTAAGTGATGAAGTAAAGAAATTTTTTGAAGATAAAGTTTTTAAAACGGCTATTCCTCGAAATGTCAGAATTAGTGAGGCCCCCAGCTTTGGTAAGCCTATAATATTATATGATGCAGTATGTAAGGGATCTGAAAGCTATATGAATCTTGCCAGAGAGGTTATTAATAAATGAAGACAAAACGTTTAGGAAAAGGATTGGATGCTTTGATCCCCGGTAATATTACTGAGGAAGAAGGGAAACAGGCAACCATTGAGGGAATCGAAATAAACAAGATAAAAACTAATCCTTATCAACCTCGTACGGATTTTGATAATGAAAAATTAGAAGGTCTTAAAGCATCTATTGAAGAAAAGGGAATTATTCAGCCTATTACAGTCCGTCGGGAAAAAGATGGTTTTGAATTAATTGCCGGAGAGAGAAGACTTCGGGCAGTACAGGAACTTAATTATAAAACTATACCTGCCTATATTTTATCCGATATCAGTACCGGAGATGAAATGTTGGAGTTGTCTTTAATTGAAAATATACAAAGACAGGATCTTAATCCAATTGAATTGGCAAAAGCATATCAAAAATTGCAGAAAGAGTATGGGTTAACCCAGGAAGAAGTGGCAAAAAAAGTAGGAAAAGATCGGGCTACCATAACCAATATTATCAGACTTTTACAATTACCTGAAAAAATTCAGGACAGTGTTAAAGTCAATGAAATTTCCATGGGACATGCCAGAGCTCTAACGAGCTTGCCAACAGAGAAATCTCAAATGAAATTTTTGCAAAAAGTGATTAGGGATGAATGGAGTGTAAGAAAGCTGGAACAAGCAGTTAAGGAATATGATGGTCAAGCCACAAAGCAGGTTTTAAAAAAATCTTCAAAAGCATCATTGCCCCAGGTGTATAAAGATATTGAGGATCAAATTAGGGTAAAGTTGAGTACAAAGGTTAGATTGAAAAAAAAGGGAGAGGGAGGAGAAATAACTATTTCGTTTTATTCAGATGAGGATTTGGGCAGAATAATTGAGTTGATTGATTTAATTCCAAAATAGAATAAGGTAGATATGGCAAGGAAACGAATATTTTCCATAATATATGTTCCTGATCAGGACAGAGAACCTAAAAGTTATTCCATGAGTTATAATACGGGAAGAATTTTACTCATTTTTCTGAGCATTTTTAGTTTTTATATTATCATGAGTGGAATTGGCTTTTATAGGTTATTTAAAATAGGAAAACAGAATAAAATATTATCGGAAGAAAATGAATCTCTGAAGCTGAAAAATATGAAGGTTGAAAAGATAGCGGAAGAATTTAAGAAAATCCGTTTAATGGAGGAAAAGATAAATAAAGCATTTGGGCAGAGCCTTGGATTGGGAGGACAGGGAGAAGAAATATGGGATAGAACAGAACAACTGCCGAATGGGATATTATCTGAAGACAGGAATACATTCACATTATCCGGAGAGCAAGGTGAAAATCAGCAATATCAGAACAATCTCTATTTTATCAGAAAAAAGGAAAGTGATTATTACGATCCCGAATATTTACCTACTATGCTTCCGGTGGAGGGATTTTTAACTACTCATTTTCAGCGGGGAGGATGGTTTGTTGGACATGAACATCTGGGTATTGACATAGCTGCTGAAAGGGGTTCTATTATAAGGGCTTCGGGAGGTGGGATTGTCATTTTAGCAAACTGGACTCATGGACTAGGTAATGTTGTGATAATATATCATGGTAATGGTTTGTATACCTATTATGCCCATGCCATGCAATTATTGGTAAATCAAGGGCAGAAAGTTAAACGGGGGCATCCGATTGCCTTACTGGGAAGTTCGGGAATTAGTTCTGCACCTCACCTTCATTTTGAAATTTGGAAAAACGGTGAACCTTTGGATCCGGAAAAATTTCTTTATGCGATACAGAGTAAAGAGGGACCGTGATAAGATATAAAGAATTGTTTATATATTTAAAGGGTATAAATTTGAATATTACAGGAGATAATAAATTGAGAAAAGGTAAGAGTAAGTCTGATTTTGGCAGAGGCGGAGAACTAAGTACAATTATTGGTAAGGATACAGATATAAATGGTAACCTTCACTTGAAAAATAGTCTTCGTATTGATGGTACCATTATGGGAGATGTAAAAACCAGAGATACCATAATTATTGGAAAAGATGGTACCATAGAAGGTAAGGTTACAGCCAGGAATGTTCTTATGGGTGGTACAGTGAAGGGTAATGTTTTTGCTTCCGAAAAAGTATTTTTGGAATCCACAGCATCAATCGAAGGAGATATTACAGCTCTTCAACTGGTTGTAGACGAGGGAGCTCATTTTAATGGTAAATGTAACATGAAAGAAAGAGAGGGGAAATCTTTTAAAAAGAATTTTACTAAGACTGGAAATAATAATAGCACTAGTTAATGTTTTGCACTATTTTATACATATACAATTACTTATAGATAATTTAGTTCAGGAAGAAGATATGATCTTCTATAAATGAATGATAATTATTTAGAGCCTTCAAAACAATTACTATGGCATCATAAAAATTCATAGTTACATTTTATACCAATAAAAATAATTAAATGCAAAGTATCGATTTTTTTCTTGTTTTTTATATATATGTAGCTTAGTATATGTAATAAAGCCTGAGATTGTAAATACTTGTAATTTAGAGTGGAAAGGATATATAAATGGATACAAAACTTGATAATATTATTGAGAAAATAAAAAAAGAAGGTGTTGAGGATGCTAAAAAGCAAGCAGATAAAAAATTAAAAGAAGCCCAAAAAGAAGCTGATAAAAAAATTAATGAGGCTCAGGAAAAAGCTGATGAGATTATGGCAAATGCTAGAAAGCAGATACAAAAAATGGAAGACAGTTCAAAAGTTTCTTTAAAACAAGCTTCTCGGGATACTATGTTGCAGGTAAAAAACAGTATCATTAATTTATTTGATAATGTTTTTAAAAGAGAAGTTTCTTCGGCACTCACTCCTGATTTTATAAAAGAAGTAATTTTGAACATGATGGAAAAATGGAAAGAAGGAGAAATTGAAGAAGTAAAACTGAGTGAAAAGGACAAAAAAGAGGTTGAAAAACTGATATCCTCATCTTTAAAGGAAGATATAAAAGAGGGAATAACTATTAAGGTGGATAAAGGAATTTCACATGGTTTTCGGATTGGGTTGAAAGAAGGAAATGTGTACTATGATTTTAGCGAAGAAAGTATTGTAGAATTACTCATGAAATATGTAAATCCACGCTTAAGAGAAATTTTGGAAGAAAAGAATGGATAGATATTACTATTTGGTTGCCCAACTGCCTACTCTTTATTTTGGGAAAAAATCAAGAATAACTAGAAAGTACTTTCTGGAACAGGCTAAGAAATGGCTCTTAACCAAGGATTATAAAAAATTGATTCAAACTGATATTAATGCCACTTCCAGAGATAAGATTGGAGTAAAAAGTTACAGGAAATATAAACAGTTTGAATATGGTTTACGTAAGGCTCTGGCGGAATATCGTGGTTCAGTTAAAGAGGGGACCCAATTAAAGAAAACCAGTTTCCCTGAAGAGTTAGTAAAAGAAGGAAATCCTCTTACTATTGAAACTATATTATTACAATACAGGTGGAACTTTATAGATAAACTTGCCAGAGAGCATGATTTTGATTTAGATGCAGTTGTCTTATACTATCTTCAGCTTCAGATTATGGGTAAGTTATCAGTTTTTGATAAAGAGAAAGGACAAGAGAGATTTAATCGCATCGTGGATGAAAAATCCCATAAAAGAGATAATGCGGACATAGAATAATGAAGGAAAATAATGGAAAAAAATATTGGAATAATTAAAGGTATTAACGGAAATTTGCTTACAGTAGGCTTTGATGGAAGTGTGGTACAGAACGAAGTAGGGTATGTTCTTAAAGGAGAAGAACGTTTAAAATCAGAAGTTATCCGTATACAGGGTAATAATGCATTTTTACAGGTTTATGAAAGTACTAAAGAGTTGAAAATAGGGGATAAGGTGGAATTTACGGGTGAGATGCTTTCAGCGCAACTAGGTCCTGGAATTCTGGGACAAATTTATGATGGATTGCAGAATCCCCTTCCTGAGGTGGCAGAAGAATTTGGTTTTTTCCTTCCCCGGGGAGTGGTGTTAGATGCCCTTGATAAGGAAAAAAATTGGCATTTCAAACCTGAAGTGAATAAGGGGGATACTGTCAGAAATGCACAGAGTTTAGGATATGTGAAAGAGGGGCAATTTAATCATAAAATAATGGTCCCTTTTAATCTAGAGGGAGACTTTGAAATTAAATCTATAGCTGATGAAGGTGATTATAAGGTTTATGATACCATAGCAGAAATAGTAGATAAAGACGGGAACAAAAAAGAATTGACCATGGTTTTTACCTGGCCGGTTAAAATTCCCATTGATGTGTATAAGGAGAGGATCCTGCCTTCTGAATCTCTTACTACCAAAGTGCGCATAATTGATACTTTTTTCCCTATTGAAAAAGGGGGAACCTATTGTATACCCGGTCCATTTGGTGCCGGTAAGACTGTACTGCAACAAATTATCAGCAGGTATGCAGAAGTAGATATTGTGGTTATTGCAGCTTGTGGAGAGCGGGCAGGAGAAGTTGTGGAGACCATGAGAGAGTTCCCGGAACTTACTGATCCCCGTACTGGGCGTTCCTTAATGGAAAGAACCATAATTATTGCCAATACCAGTTCCATGCCGGTGGCAGCCCGAGAGGCTTCTGTTTATACAGCTACTACCTTAGGTGAATATTACCGACAAATGGGTCTGGATGTTTTACTTTTAGCAGATTCAACTTCCAGGTGGGCTCAGGCAATGCGTGAGCTTTCCGGAAGGTTGGAGGAAATACCAGGAGAAGAGGCTTTCCCCGCCTATCTGGAATCCAGAGTAGCTGAATTTTACGAACGGGCCGGAAATGTGATGCTTGAGTCCGGGGAAAAAGCCAGCCTCACTATCGGAGGAACCATAAGTCCGGCCGGAGGTAATTTTGATGAGCCAGTAACCCAATCAACCTTAAAAGTAGTGGGAGCCTTTCATGGACTTTCCCGGGACAGAGCCAATGCCAGACGGTATCCGTCCATAGATCCCCTGGAAAGCTGGTCCAGATATACCAGTTTTATTGATAGAAAATTAATAGAACAGGCAAAGCGGATATTACGAAAAGGTTCTGAAGTTCATCAGATGATGCAAGTGGTGGGGGAAGAGGGAACCTCTATTGATGATTTTGTTATTTATTTGAAATCGGAATTTTTGGATAATATATATCTACAGCAAAATGCTTTTGATAAAGTAGATGCTGCCACCTCTCCCGAACGGCAAAAATATGTATTTTCAAAAGTAAATGAAATTTTATCGGCAGACATTCAATTTAAATCTAAAGATGAAGCGAGGAAGTTCTTTAATGACCTTCGTCAAACATACATCGATTGGAATTATGCAGAAATGAATTCGGACACATTTAAACAACTAGAAAAGAAAATAAATTCTCTGTTGCAGAGCATGATCAATAAAGAAGAAGACAAAAGACAAAATAAAAAAGAAAAAAAACAAAAAGAGGAGAAAACAGAGGCAAAGGATAGTGATGGTAAAGAGAAACAAAAATCTAATAACACTAGTGAGAACAAAGGTGGCTCACCCTCAGGGAGTGATTATGGTGGTGAAAATGCGGAGAGGGAGGGTGAATAATGAAGAAGATTTATAATAAAATATTAAGTATATCCGGGAATGTAATAACTGTAAAGGCAAAGGATGTTACCTATAATGAACTGGCTGAAATAACTACCCGGAGAGGAAAATCATTAGCCCAAGTTATTAAACTGGAGGAAGATCTGGTTTCCCTGCAGGTATTTGCCGGAAGCAGAGGGGTTGCTACTAATGATGAAGTGCAGTTTTTGGGACATCCCATGCAGGTTTCCTTTTCCGAAAATATGATGGGACGGGTTTTCAACGGTAGTGGCATCCCTCGAGATAACGGGCCTGACTTGCAGGAAAATTTAATTCCCATAGCTGGTCCCACGGTTAATCCGGCCAAAAGAATAATTCCCAAGAGAATGATCCGTACCAATATTCCCATGATAGATGTATTTAATTCTCTGGTTGCATCTCAAAAATTACCTATTTTTTCAGTCTCGGGAGAACCATATAATGAACTATTGGCCAGGATAGCTTTGCAAGCAGAAGTGGATATGATTATCTTGGGAGGTATCGGTCTGAAGTTTGATCAATACTTGTATTTCAGAAATACCCTGGAAGAGGGGGGTGCCCTGGGAAGATCAATATTTTTTATTCATACAGCTTCGGAACCAGTGGTGGAAGGGTTAATGGTGCCGGATCTTGCTCTTGCGGTTGCTGAAAAATTTGCTTTAAAAGGAAAAGAAGTACTGGTTCTTTTAACTGATATGACCAATTTTTCAGATGCTTTGAAAGAGATAGCAATCACCATGGAACAGGTGCCTTCAAATAGAGGATATCCGGGAGATCTGTACAGCCAGTTAGCAGCACGATATGAAAAAGCAGTTGATTTTGAAGGTGCGGGAGCAATTACCATTCTGGCGGTTACCACCATGCCTGGTGATGATGTTACCCATCCCATACCGGATAATACCGGGTATATTACGGAAGGACAATTTTATTTACGAAATGGACGTATTGAACCCTTTGGTTCCTTAAGCCGTTTAAAACAGAATGTTAATAAAGATACCAGAGAAGATCATCGGGCTATTATGGATGGAATGATTCAACTCTATGCCCAGTATCAGGAAACAGAAGAAAAGCGGTCTATGGGATTTCGAATGAGTGGATGGGATAATAAATTGATTCAATATGGTAAAAAGTTTGAATCTGATATGATGGATCTGGCGGTTAATATACCCTTGGAAGAAGCACTGGACCGGGGATGGAAAATTTTAGCGGAATATTTTGATCCGGGAGAGGTTAATTTACGCAGTGATTTAATAAAGAAATTTTGGCCTGACCTTAAGGGTGAAGAGGATGAAGCTGAAAAAGAGACTGAGTCAGATAAAGACAAAAGAAAAAAGACAAAAGACAAAAAGGAAGAAGGAGAAAGGAAAAAGGAAAAAAGAAAAAGTTCAAACGATAAAGAAAAAGATTCAGGGAAAATGGAGAGATAGGGAATAGTGAATAGGAAATAGGGCAAGAAAAAAGACAAAAGAAAAAAGACAAAAAATAAAAAATAATAGAAAAATTACTCTGTATGGCGAAAGTTAAATTAACTAAAAATGAGTTAAAACGGCAGAAAGAAAATCTTAAACGGTTTTACCGCTATTTACCCACTTTGGAGTTGAAAAAAAAGCAGCTTCTTCAGGTTATCCACAGAATCGTCAGAGAAATTGAGAAAATTAAAGAAGATATTAATACTTTGCACAATCAAGTGAAACAATGGGTGGATGTTTTTGCCCAGGATATTGATATAGAAGAATTTATTCAAATAGAAGAGATTAAAGAGGAAGAAGATAATGTTGCCGGTATTGATATACCAGTATTTGAAGATGTGATTTTTAAAGATATTGATTATGATTTATTTTCTACTCCGTTTTGGATAGACCAAGGTATCCAGGTATGTCAGGTGCAGATTAAACGAAATATTGAAATTGAAATATTAAATAGACAGCGGGAAATCCTTCAAGATGAGTTGCGAATAACTATACAGAGAATTAAATTATTTGAAGAGATTAAAATTCCTGACGCTGAAGAAAATATTAGAAAAATAAGAATTTTCTTGGGGGATCAGCAAACTGCCGAGGTGGTAAGAGGTAAAATTGCAAAATCAAAAATTGAACAAAAAAAACAGCAGACTGAAGTGATATGATTGTTTCCATGAAAAAAGTAACTCTGTTCATGAGTAGCAGAGAAAAAGAAACAGCCCTGAAAAAGTTACGTAAATTAGGCATTATCCATGTACACTTTGGGCAAAAACCAGATTCAGAAGACATTGAGTTATTAGAGAAAAATGTTTCTGATGTAAATAAAGTATTAAGTATTATAATTGAATGGAATAAGGCAGAGAGTAAAAAAACAAAAAATCCTTCCCAGATTATAAATGAATTTTTAGAACTTAATGATAAAAAACAGGAACTGAAACAGCAGCTGCATGATCAGGAGAAAACCAGGGAATGGTTTGAGCGATGGGGAAAAGGTTCATATAGTTCTCTGCAGGAAATTCAGCAATGTAACCTTTATTTACATTTTTATATTTTAGATAAAAAAAGTTATAAGCAGATAAGTGAAAATGATAATATCCAGCTTTTAAAAGAGGATAAGGGAAGATATTTTATTATTTTCTTTTCCGAATCAACTGAAAATCTCCTGGATTATAAAGAAGATCCCATGCCTCGGATTGATTATACAGAACTTAAAAAGAAAATAAAAGAGATCAACAGGAAATTAAATCAAATTAATAAGAAGTTAGCAGAACTTGCGAGATACAGTGATAGTTTAACTAGTTATAAAGATGAATTAAATAAAAAGATTGAATTTACCCAGGTTGCCATTTCTATGGGACAAAAGGAAAGTTTTGGGTATTTACAGGGATATTGTCCCGAAAAACGGATTGATGAAATCAAAAAGGAAGCAGAGAAAGAAGATTGGGGATATTTGGTGGAAGTTCCGGATGATCCTAACCAAGTACCTACCCTGTTAGAAAATCCCAAAGCACTCCGCATAATAGAGCCGGTGTATAAATTCATGGGTATTTTACCGGGGTATAAAGAGATTGATATTAGTTTTGTATTTCTTATCTTTTTTAGTTTATTCTATGCCATGATAATCGGAGATGCCGGGTATGGGATTTTATTTTTATTGGGTACAGTAATATTGCGAAAAATATTTAAGAAAGCCCCGGCTGAGCCATTTATTTTATTTGGCGTACTAAGTGTTGCTACCATAATTTGGGGTACGCTTACCGGAACCTGGTTTGGTTCTCAGTTTATTGTTGAACATAGTTTTTTAAAGCAGTTCATTATCGATCCTTTTTACAGTTTTGATAATTCCCAGGAATCTGTCAGATTTATGATGAGATTTACTTTTATTCTGGCTTTGATTCAGTTGTCAATTGGTCACATGATAGTAGCCTATAGAAATCGCAAAAATATTAAATGCTTAGCAGATATTGGATGGGTTTTAATTATTATAGGTATGTTTCAGGTTACAAAGTTTTTAGTATTAAGTGATCCCTTATCATCTTTTACTGCGCCCATACTTATAATTGGATTTTTACTTATCAGTTTTTTTACCAATTTTCAAAAAAATATTGTAAAAGCATTTTTTGGTTCGGTTTTTACAGTTGTGTTACATATTATTTCAAGTTTTTCCGATATTGTGTCCTATGTCAGACTTTTTGCTGTAGGAGTAGCAACAGTTGCAGTAGCCTCAACCTTTAATGGTATGGCTAGTGGATTTTTAGCACCTTTAATATTAGTTTTAGGGCATGGATTAAATATTCTTTTAGCCATAATGTCAGTATTGGTCCATGGGATAAGATTAAATGTATTGGAGTTTTCTTCAGCCTTGGGACAGGAATGGAGTGGTATAGAATACCAGCCATTTCAAGAGAGTAATAAAAAGTGAATTAACCTTGAAAACAGAAAGGAACAGACAATGGATATGTTAGGTGATATGAATTTATCTTTGGTTTTTGCAGCCATAGGTTCTGCTTTCGGTGTCAGAGCAGCCGGGCTGTCAGCAATTGGATCCTGGAAAAAGGCTTATATGGAAAATAAACCCACTCCTTTTTTAATGGTTGTCTTTGTGGGAATGCCTTTATCTCAGACTATCTATGGTTTTATATTAAGAGATCAGATCCGCAATGCAAATTGGGCAAATATTGCTCCGGGATGGCCTATGCTTATTGGAGCAGTTGCCGGAATTGCCATTGGTCTTTCTGCTTTTTTCCAGGGGAAAGCAGGCGCTAAAGCCTGTGATGCCATTACTGAGACTGGAAAGGGAGGGGCCAACTATATTATGGTATTGGGTATAATAGAAACAATTGCCTTGTTTGTTATGATTTTTGCCATGATTGCCTTACCCAAATAAGCTTGTAATGTCTATTGTTTTTAGGCATACGTTTTGCTTTTATTAATTGGATACAGGTATGGTCATGATATTGTGAATATTGTACATTTTTTTACCATATGTGGTGTTTTTTTGTATATATAATAGTTCTTAATAGATTAATGATTTTCATCTGTTTAAAAGTAAATCAAAGGTTAAATATAGGAATCATTTGATTTTGATGAAAGTATTTAAAAATATTTTTTTATTTGGTTTATATATTCTGCTTTTATTTTTCCTTGCTCATTCACTTTTTCCCCAGAGTTATACTTTTACTCAAGTGGGAATATATTATTATAACAGTCTGGAAAGGGATGAATTTTTTAGTTTTATGCTTCCTCAGGAGAGTTTTCTTTTGGATTTAGTGGAAAATATCAGTGCTGAAATTCATGACAGGGGAGTAAAAGGTGAATTAGGATCAGAAATTGGAATTGATGAGATTATTCCCAGGGAAGTTGTAATCATGGATAATTATGATGAAGAAATCAGTAGAATCATTGCCTTGCTTGATGAAATTAAATTACTGGAGAAAAAGGCCCGGCAACAAGTCGATTTAAAAATACTGAGTATGCTTTCGAATCTCAGAACCAGAGTAAGAGATATTTTAGAACAAAATAGAGTTTCTTATAATCCTCTGACAGATTCTACGGTGGTAGAAATGGCTATAAACAATACTGACAGCAGTATTGGTATTCCTTCCCCGGGTAAAATTAGTAAACAAATGGATCCGGAGCTGTTTAATAGCTGGAAATATGATAGAATATTCAATTATAAATTAAATTTAATGAAATATAAACTTTTAAGAAATAGATTATTAAATACTTCATCTTCTCTTCAAAAACAAAGAATGTTTAGAAGATATTTACGTAAAGCATTAAAGAATTATGAGGAGGGATTGTTTAAATTAACTCGTTTGCAATTTAAAGATATTATTAATACCTATGAGGATTATTATCTTGATGATGTTCTTTTTTATTATGGAGAAAGTTGTTATGGATTAAATTACCTGGATGAGGCAGCAAGCTGCTATGTAAAACTGTTTAAGCAGTATCCGGAATCTTCATACCTGGAGAAAGCATTCATTAAGTTAATTTTTATTTATTATATATACAATAATTTTGATAAGATGTTTTCGGTCTATCAAAACTTACAACAACTTGATTATAATATAAATGAAACTGATTTCAATGAAGTTTCTTATCTTATTGGATATGCATTTTATAAAAAAGGAGATTATAAAAAAGCCATTGATATTTTAGGGAATGTATCCAAGGGTGGTACTTATTATTATCCCTCGCTTTATTTGGCTGCAACCTGTTGTTCTAATATAGGGAGAAAGGATTATACCATATCACTCTATAGAAGAATTAGTAATGAAATTTCACCGGAAACTCAAAATCCTATATTGAGGCAAATTAAAAACAATGCTATATTAAAACTGGGTTTAATTTATTTTGATCAAAATAAACCTGAATTGTCGGAACAATATTTCGATCTCATACCCGAAAATTTTTCTCAGTATGATTTAAGTTTATTAGGTAAAGCCTGGAGTGCTTATCAGTCCGGGAATCCAATTAAAACACTGGAGAATACTCAGCAATTAATTCGCGGTAATATGATCTCTCAATATTCTTATGAAGCACGTTTATTGGCAGCCTATTCAAAAAATATTTTAGGTCGGACCGAAGAGGCAGTTGAGGATCTTAAAACTGTTTATCAAGCCGGACAAACAGCTCGACCCGAAATAAAATTACCGGAGCAGGATAAGAGTTATAATGAATCAGAGGAATCTCCCCATAATAATAAATTATTAACCAGATTAGGTAAAATTACAAATTTTCTCTATAGTACAAGTGATAAATCCTTGGGTTTAAAACCGATATTGGATAGATTGACTTCTGAATCTGATATTGCCCTGCGGAGTAAAATAGCTACTTTAGATTCACTGGAACAGAAAGCTGGGATACTGAGAGATGAGAACCTGCAAGAAAGAATACGTGAGATTCGGAGTAAATTATTAAATGTGTATAAAGAACAATCCAATGATTTAATTCTACAGCAATCCAATATTACTTCACTGGCTGATAATTCTGATAGCGATGAATATCTGGAATACTATTTCAGTTCTTTACTCAACAGAATTTTAAAAGAAAAACAAGAAATTAAAGGATATATTGATAAAATTAATAACAGCATAGATTCTTCCAAGAAGGAAGATAATTATCTGAGAGTAAGCAGGGCTGAGATTAAGCTTTCCGAGTTGTATGCCTACTATAATACTATTAATCAATATGAAGTGTGGCTTCGAGAAAATTATCCAGAGAATTTGCAAATTAATTTAGATCAGTGGGCTTATTATAGTGGCTATGGAATTAGTGATATAAATTTTGCCAGAATAAAGCAGCTTGATTCCAGGATTGATGATATTTCCCATGCTGTTGATGCCTTGGACGGAGTGTATGATAAAAAACAAATCAATTTAGAAAAGCAGGTGGAAGGTTTATTAAATGATGTGTCTAAGCTGGAAGAACAGATTCAAAAAGAATCAGCTAAAAAAATACAGAAAAAAAGAGAAGAATTCTTTAATAATAAATATTTTGATAAGCAGCTTCAGGAATCAATTATTGGTGAGATTGAAGAACATATCGGCAAAGTAAGAAATAATGAAAAAGAGTAATATATACATTTTAATTACATTACTATCGAATTTTTTTGGTTTTTCTTTTACTATTTCTCAAATAGTGAGAAGTGATTCCTCTTTTTGGGATGCTTCTCTTCCTGAATTAAAAAACTATAAGGTTTACTATTTGAAAACCTTAGAGAATCTGCAAGAAGAAAAACGGATGCTTATTGAAAGAGGAATTGAAGACGGAGAGAGAATTTTACAAAGAGAACCGGATAGGAATATAGTTGATGATATATTAATACGTCTTGCTGATTTATATTATTTTAAGGAAAAAGATGATTATCTGGATCAAATGGAGCAATATAATCGAGAATTTGATCGCAATATGCAGGATCCATCCTTTCAACTTAGGGAACAGCCTTCTTTGGATTTTTCTCATACCTTCAGTCTTTATCAAAGAATAGTCAATGAATTTCCGGAAAGTGATAAAGTTGATGATGCTATTTATAATATAGGCTTTCTCTATGAAGAACAAGGAAATCCGGATAGGGCCCATCAATTTTATTTACATTTAATTAATAAATATCCTGAAAGTGATTATATTGTAGAAGCTTATATGAGATTAGGTGAATATTTTTTCAATCCACCCCGTAATGATATTAACAAGGCAATTACATATTACAATAAAGTTCTTAAGGAAAGACAAAGTACACATTATAATGAGGCACTGTATAAATTGGGATGGAGTTATTATCGCTTGGAAAAATATCCGGAAGCAATCAGTTATTTTACCAATTTGGTTGAAAATCTTACTTATAGAAAGATTTTACAAAACAAGAGTGATGGAGCAAGTGTTGATCTTTTTGATGAAGCCTTGGAATATATTGCTGTTTGTTTCATGGATTTTGGAGGATTAGTTGATATTTTGGATTATTTACATAAAATAAATAATCCAGCTTGGGGAGAACAGGTTTTAGATGAATTTGGGGATATTTATTTTAAAAAGCGGGAGGAATACGGTAAAGCAATTAATACCTATAATGCTTTACTTACTTATAATCCCGATTCACCCCAGGCACCGGTTATTCAAAAAAAGATAGTTAATTGTTATAGTGCACTGGGTGATGAAAAACAAGCCTATTTGAGTAGAAAGAAGTTATTTGAGACCTATAGTCTGGAAAGTACCTGGTGGGAAAGGATGGGGCAAATTGATGCTCTGGAAACAGCATATAATCTAGCTGAAGAAGCTTTAAGAACCAATATAAATTATATTCTGCAAAGGGCCAATGAAAAGCAAAGTTTGGAACTATATAAATCGGTTGTAGCTCTGAGTGATACTTATTTGAAAAAGTTTTCAGAACATGTGAATGCTTATATGATTAGATGGAATATTGCTTTGATATTAGATACGAGAATGCATGCCTATGAAGAAGCATTAAAAGAATATATGACCATCAGTATGGTGTATGATACTCCCAAGTATAGAGACTATGCTCGCAAAAAAGGATTATCCACAATTAAAGATGCAGCCAAGAATGCGGTGGTAGTGGCTGATTCTCTGGTACAGCAAGAGAAAAAAGAGAATAAAGGGATTAATGTAACTAATGCAAATTATATATCCGAGATACCCCTCACCATAGCAGAAAATCTCTTGATAATGGCCTGTGATAATTATATAAAACTATTTCCTTTTGATGTAAATACTCCCACGGTTCTGGCTAATGTGGGGGCACTGTATTATCTTCATAGAAAATATAACGAGGCCATAAGATATTATAAAACTCTAACAAAATATTTTCCAGAAAGTGACCAAATTTATGTTGTCCAATTGTCCATAACCAAAAGTTATTTAGGAAAAAAGGATTATAAGAGTGCAGAAGCACTTGCCAGCCGGTTACTTAATCAAAATATTCCTCCCGATATCAAACAGAAAGTAAGAGAATTGTATGGACAGGCTATATTCTTAAATGCCCAGCATCTTGCCAAATCTAATAATGCCGATAAGGCTGCCGCAGAATTTTATCGCATGGCCATGGAAGTTCCCTTGTTAGAATTTGCTGACAGAGCCTTATTTAATTCAGGCCGGGAATATGAAAAAATTAATAATCTTGAACGTGCCATACGTTCCTATAACCAACTTATAGTTTCTTACAACAGTTCGAATTTATATATTGACGCTTTAAATAATCTTGCCTTTGATTATGCGGAAGTGGAAAATTATAATAAAAGTGCGGAAAAATATGAAGAACTGGCTGCATTGGTTACGGACAGCAGTGAAGTGGAAAATGCATTTTATCTGGCCCATACCAATTATGTGAAATCCGAAAACTGGCAGAAAGCTATAGAGACAGGTGAAAAATGGATAACTCAATATCCTGGTGCCCAACAAACCCCGGATATCAATTTTGAGCTTGCAGATTATTATTATAAAACAGCTGATTATCAAAAAACTGTACAAATATATAAATCTTATCCTGATTTATATCCTACATCCCCTTTAGGTGTTAATTCCTATTATAGATTAGGAGAGGTATTTTTAGAACAGGGAAGAAAAAGAAAGGCGGAAGAATCTTTTTCCCATGCCTATCAGAAGAATGAGGATTTGAAAGCAAAAGGATTCGATGCTCATGATTATTTTGCTGCGGAAGGGCTATTTAGAGCCACCAGGCTCATGCAGGATCGATATGAAAATATTACTATCAGAGGTTCAGGTTCTGACAGCAATCTAAGGCATAAGCAGACCTTACTGGACAGCCTGTTATTCCAGTATCAGCAAGTAGTGCAGTATAAAAGTGAGAGACTCCCTGAGTCCTTATACAGGCTGGGGGAAATCTATGAACAGTTTGGCCAGGCTTTAAGGGGACAGCAATTACCTGTTTTATCTGCTGAGCAAAGAGCAGTAAGAAGAAATGAAATACTTTTTCAATGTGAGAGAGCCTATCAGCAGGCATTGCATAACTATTCCAAAGCTATCCCGGTTTTAAGAAAAATTGAATCTCAGATAGACAGTATAAATTGGTTGAGTATGATAGAAAATAAAGTTTCTGAGATGCTTTATTACCAAGCTGCTGTTAATAAGCAAGCAATTGATAATTTATTAAATGTCTCGATACCTGCTGAACTGGAAGGATTAGAAATGTTGGAGTATAAAAAACAATTATATGTAACCACCATAAGACCATTAGTAGTTAAAGCAATAGCTTTTCATAAAAGAAATATTTTTCTGTCAGATTCCTTACATCTCACTAATGCCTGGATGGATTCATCCAGAAATCAGGTTCGATTTTTAGTTGATTTTCTTCCTCAAAAGTTTATTACTCTTTCTTATGAAGGGCTAGCTGAATTCCGGCATGAAACTCAAAATTTCAGGAATAATTATTTGTTAAATAAAAAACAGCCGGATATCGACAAAATTAATAACCTGGTAAATCTAATTGAGTCTTCCGAATTATATGCTAAATTAGTCATAGAATTATATTTGAATGGAATACAATCACTTGCTGATGATAGGTTCATACCTTTGGAAAATTCACCTTTACAAAATAGATTAATTAATTTTTCTCTCAGTATATCAGATACTATTGATTATTTTAGGGAAGAAGCTGAAGAGAATAAGCAACAAGCAAATCATTTATTTAGTACTACCAATGATTTTATTTATGAAAGTTGCCTTACTGCCTTTGAAGATAATATTTATTTTTTAAATCAATTTGAGATCAATGTACTGGAAACTGTTTACCAATCCTTCAAAGATCAAAAAGATAGGTATAAAGCTCTTGACAAAATTGCCCTAAAATTAATTAGGTGTGAACCTGAAGTTTATAGTAAAAAATTATCCATACCACTTACCAGGATTACCCTTACCCCGGATACAACCTGGAAGGCCTCATCTGTATATTATGAAAACTGGGAAGCTCCTGATTTTTCTGCTAAGGCTTGGGAATATTTGAAAAAGAACAATCCTGGAAATACTATTATTTCGAATCCTGATACAACAAAAAGTAACATTTACCTGAGAAAATTAATACATCTCCCGGGATTCCCTGTAAACGGCCATCTAGAAATGAACTCTCAGACTATTTTAGCTGTATATATTAATGGAGAAAGAATAAGAAATACTGAGAATGAGGATTTTATTATCATAACTCCGTATTTGATCCAGGGGAGCAATAATATATGTCTAAAAGTATTGAATAATATTGATTTTAAACTTGAGGATTTAATTGAGATTTCCTATATTCCTAAGAGTGAACTATCTATAGATGAGAATAGAAATGGTGTATAGAGTAATTCTGAAAATATTTTTTTTGTTTTTTATCGTAATAGGTAATATTTTTGCTCAGAACCCAAAACAAGATACAATAACTGTAAAAACAAGTGAAATAGCTGAGGATACGGTTGTTGTGGATACTGTTTCTGATGAGCTTATTTTAGAGGAAATAACTATTGAGGGTGAAATCGACCGACCAAATGTTATTATAATGCCTAAACGGGTAGAAACAGATATGGAAAAAATTGATTTGGAAAGAAAATTTTCTAAAGAAATTAACCAGGCTGAAGGAGAATTACCGGAGTTAGAAGAGGAACTTAGAAAAGTCGAAAGTATCGAAAGTATTAAAAAAACAGTAAAAAGAGATCGTACCAGACAGAAAAATAAGGATCCAGAGGGAAATTAAAAAAAGAGAAAAATAGTAAACTACTTCTGGAAAAAAATGAGAGTTTAAAATGGAGGATAATCATGGCAGAATATTGGCATAGTTTCAGCCCTGCATCTAACGGTTTTATTTTTATGTGGCTGCTGTTAATTGTAGCAGGTTTTATGATTGCTATAGCAATTGAAAGGACATACTATCTCTATCTAGTTTCCAATATTAATGTTTTACGGTTTATGTCCCAGATCAGAAAATTGGTTGCTGCCAAAGACATAAAACAAGCAATAACTCTGTGTCGTAAAGTACAGGATAAGGCGTTGCCGAGAATAATTCTCAAAGGTCTCCTGAGAGTGCAGAATTCCAA
>CAZKMO010000051.1:17568-21238 GCA_964554015.1 uncultured bacterium | reverse complement strand
CTCTATCCGGGGCAGGATCAGCCGGCCCCCTCCTTTTCTCTATATTCAACTTGATTACCAATCAGAATCAGCCTATGTGGTTTAAGGAGCCGGTATCCGATTTAATAGAGATTGATATTTGTGCCCGGAGCGGATTTCCGGCCGGTCCTAATTGTCCGGCAACAAAAAAAATAAAACGTCCCCTCGGTGCCTACAAGCCGGGAATTTGTCCTTTCCATAAAAAATTTTTAGTGGATCAGAAAACCGGTAAAAGTGTATGCTCCTTGTGCTGGGATAATATCAATCCCCAATGGGAGGTCCGGTATATTGTACCTGCCAGTGTCCGTGAAATACTGAGCCGGTCAGGCAGAAAAGTGGATTTTATACCGGAACATGCCACTCACTGCCCCTTGGCCCGGGATAAAAACCGTTTTGATCTCATCTATCCCACCCCGGGCATTAAAGTGCTAATTCCCCGGGATTGGGACGGGGAGTACGAGAAGGTGGTATTCACAGCCATGCACCAGAGACCGGAAACCCATTTATTCTGGTACCTGAATGATTCCTTTATGGGAGAAACAGTTGATAATCATCAAATGGCCCAGGATCTTCAACCCGGAAAGTACCGTTTAGTGATCCAGGATGAGGAAGGCTTTACCCGAAGTGTGGAATTTCGGGCGTATAAAAAAGTGTCAGCAAAGGGTAATGATCAGGAACTATTGACTAATTTAAATAAAGATAAACATAATGGAACAAGATAGCTTACCGATCAATTATCAAGTTGTAAAAAAAGGAATAATTATTAAGAAATAATTTAAATTACATTAATTAAAAAATTTTTTATTTTTTAAGAAAATTTTGTATTTTTAATTGTATGAAAACACAATCCAAAGATACTAATCCTCAAATCGAAAAAGTGCAAATTTCTTTATTGAAGAAACAAAGTATTGCAAAAAAATTTTTTCAAGTGTGCTCCCTTTCCCAAACCACAATACAACTTTCTAAACGTGCTATAGCAAGAAGGAATAAGAGTCTTGATGACAAACAGGTCAATTTATTGTTCATAACGTATCAATATGGTAAAGATTTAGCTGATCGTGTAACTCAATATTTAAATAGATAATAACATGGAATCTGCTAATATTTTACCAGTCCTAAAATCATTTATACATGTATTAGATAATCTTTCAATTTCTTATTACATTGGTGGTTCCATAGCGAGCTCAGTTTTTGGCTTGCCACGTTCCACCATGGATATAGATATAATTGCTGATATTCAAGCATCCCACATACCCCGCTTAAAAAAGCAACTTGAAAATGAATTCTATATCGATGAACATATGATTCTAGAAGCAATAAATCGATTATCTTCATTCAATCTTGTTCATTTGGAAACAGCAATAAAGGTAGATGTTTTTATTCCTAAGAAAGATAAATATTATGATAGTGCTAAAGATCGTAAACAAAAAGATACTCTCATTGAAAATGATAAAGGTTCAGAATTTTATTTTTCGTCACCTGAAGATATAATTTTAAATAAATTGAAATGGTATGAAATTGGAAATCGAGTTTCAGAAACACAGCGGCAGGATGTTATTGGCGTGATTAAAGTACAAGAGAATTCTTTAGATAAAAAATATCTAAAAACCTGGGCTGAGAGATTAAATGTATTTAAATTATTAGTTGATGCGTTTGATGATGCAGGAGTACATTTATAATATTTTGTGTTCCGCAGGGGCTCCTGCCCCTGCGGGCTGATGGATTCTTGACTTAGGTCGATCCCGATTCCGATACCGACAGCGAATCCCGAATGCTTACAAGACTGTGAAAGCAAATACCTTTTCCTGTCATCCCCGAATGACTGTGTCGGGGATCCACCCTGCACCCTTTCCCCTGGATTCCCGTATTCGCGGGAATAACATGAGTGGTTTATATGTACTCATATAGATACTTTTAATTGATTCCACGATTGCCCTGGATATTCATCCCGGGCATAGAATGGGGAGGGATATGTATCCCGATGGGTGGTTTGGAGGCTAAGATACTGACTGATGGATCTGTGACTTTGGTCGATCCCGATACCGATAGCGAATTCCGAAAGTTTTCAAATCGGTGAAAATAAATGTCCCTTACCCTGTCATCCCCAAATGCTTTAATCGGAGATCCATCCTTTCTCCTGAATTTTGTGTACTGCTGGGATTCCCGCACCTGCGGAAGGAAAAAGAACCTGGATTGTGAAGGTTCCAAAAATCACCCACAGATTGCCACGGATTTTCACGGAATTAAATATTTTTTCAGTGTTTTCCCGATTGCCCTGGATATTCATCCCGAGCATAAAATGGGGAGGGATATGTATCCCGAAGGGTGGTTTGGAGGCTAAAATATTGACTGATGAATCTGTGACTTTGGTCGATCCCGATTCCGATACCGACAGCGAATCCCGAGAGGGTTCAAGTCGGTAAAGCTTCGCTGGGACTTCTACCCCTGCGGAAATTTTTTATTTAAAAAATACATTTTTCCCTTGACATTATTGTTTTTATTTATTATGTTAGCATGTGCTTATAACAAAATAAGTGAAGGCTTATAAAATGACATCCCAGGAAATGGCTAAAATATTCAAGGCACTCTCTTCGGAATCCCGGATCAGGATACTGGAGCTTATCCGGGACAGGAAGTTATGTGTGAATGCCATAACTAAGAAACTGAACATCACCCAGCCGGCAGTATCCCAGCATCTGGCTATTTTAAAAGATATCGGCCTGGTAAAAAGCGACCGCTACGGTTCCATAATTCATTATCAGCTGGATAACAGCCGTCTGCAGGATTTTAAAGCCAGTGTGCAAAAGCATTTAGGGGATGAATTTGTGGTGATGAAAAAAGGGTAAATTTTTTTAATTAATTAATAAGCATTTGCTTATTGATATATAAACACTAACTTATTTAAAAGGAGACAGTATGTGTAGGAAACATTCAAATCAAAACTGCTGCTGCGAGCAGCCGGAAAATCTCAAAGAAAAACCGGAACAATGTACGGAAGAGCAGATTCGTAAATGTCATGGGGAAACCAAACATCACTCCTGTACAGAAAGGAAAGAGAAAAAAACAAAATGAAAAAATTATACTGCATTTTTATTCTTATGATCATCTGTGCCCCCCTGGTTTTTTATCTTTATTTACAGCATGACCTGGTATGCGAATTTAGGGCCGTGATATCCTCGGCCCTATTCGGACTGGTTCCCCTGCTATTTCTTTCTCTGGGAATTATAAAAAAGAGAATTCTCTGGTATTGTTTAGCTCTGGATGTACTGATTATGGAAATGATCATTACTCCTGTTATCATGCTGAACAGACTGGGATGGGAAAAATTCTATCCTGAGCGGTTGCTGGCATTCTTTACTTTTGAGGGAGTTGCTGCTATTGAAATTATTTTAGTGATTTTTATGCTGAAAAAGTTAAAACAGTTAAAACAGTTGAATTCTGCAGTTAAAAGTAAGCATTCATAAATTTAATCCTTTTATCAGGTCAATTTTGCTGGGTAAGCATGTGCCTGGCACTTGGGAAGTGCCGGGCACATTAAAAGTTCTTAAACTCACCCCCTTAGTCCCCCTCCCTTTTGAGAAAGAGAGGGGGACAGGATTTTTCGGGAGAGTGTAAGCGGAGCTGTTTCAAAAGTGCTTATTTATGACATTCC
>CAZKMO010000051.1:0-17558 GCA_964554015.1 uncultured bacterium | reverse complement strand
GAAACAATACTGAAACAAGTTCAGCACAGGGTTCAGCATGACGAATAAACGTAAAAAAGGGGTTTTGAGATAGCTCCGTTGGGGATGTGTTTGTCTTTTAATTTCAAATAATTCATTCCGCAGTGAATTTTTATTTCTTGATATTAACTGGTTTTATGATTATTTTTAAAATCACTATGAATGTATAATAGATTCAGGAGATAATAAAACATGAAGACAGAGCTTTTAGATAAACTGTCCCGCAAAGGGCGGGAATTTTTAGGGGTAAGGTACCCTTTTATCTGCGGGGCTATGACCTGGGTCAGCGATCCCACATTGGTGGCAGCCGTCTGTAATGCGGGCGGTTTTGCCAGTCTGGCCGGAGGTAATGCTCCTCCGGAAATTCTGGAACAACAAATCCGGGAAACCCGGGAGCTTACCGACAAACCCTTTGCGGTGAATCTTATTACCATCGCTCCTGCCTATAAAGACCATTTAAACCTGGTCCGAGATCTGAAACTTCCCTATGTTATCTTTGCCGGCAGTTTTCCCCGCCGTTCCGAGATCCAGTTTTTGAAGGAAAGCGGAGCTAAAATACTCTGCTTTGCCTCCACTGAGTCCATAGCCCAGCGTATGATCAATTCCGGGGCAGATGCCTTGATTTTGGAAGGCATGGAAGCCGGGGGGCATGTCGGTCATGTCACCCTGATCATTCTGATTCAGCAGGTGCTGTTCAGAATGCCCGATATCCCCGTTTTTGTGGCAGGCGGCATTGCCACCGGAAGAATGAGTGCTCATATGCTACTTATGGGGGCATCCGGAATACAGCTGGCAACCTGGTTTGCCCTGGCCAAAGAAAGCTGTGCCCATGAGCGGTTCAAGGAAGCCTTTATCAAAGCCAAGGCCCGGGATGCAGTGTCCACTCCCCAGTTTGACAGCCGTCTGCCGGTAGTAGCGGTCAGGGCACTTCGGAACCGCAGTACTGATGATTTCGGCAGGCTGCAGTTGAAACTTATCAATCAGATTGATAAGGGCACTATCCACCGCATAGAAGCACAGGAAGAAGTAGAAAAATTCTGGATAGGCCGTTTGCGGGATGCGGTACTTGATGGTGATGTTGAACATGGATCACTTATGGCCGGCCAGTCGGTGGGATTGGTGGATAAGATCCTCTCCGTAGAAGAGATTATGAATGAGTTGGTGACCGCGACAGAGAAGGAACTGAAGCGGGTGCAGGGATTGGTTTCCTAAACTGTTTTTTTATTTTAATTTTAATTCCATATATATGGTTTCCGGAATGGGGTTATGATAGTAAGGATTAATGGGATAAAATCCAATATTTTTATAAAGAGTGTGGGCAGCAGTCAGGGAAGGAAGAGTATCCAGTCTCATTCTATGGTAATCGAGCTGTTTTGCCTTTTCAATAATTTTTAGACAGAGAATTTTTCCCCATCCTTTACCTCTGAATTCGGGTTTTATATACAGTCTTTTCATCTCACAAATAAATTCATCAAACCTTTTCAATCCTACACACCCGGTAAATAATCCCTTGTATTTAAGGAGTAAAAGTGATCCCCAGGGCGGCGTATAGATAGATTTAATTTGCTCAAGTTCCTGTTCAAAATTCTGAAAGCTGAGATCTATACCCAGACTGTCAGTATATTCCCGAAAGATTTTACCAGCATGAGTAAAATCCTGTTTGGTTTTAGCTTCAATACATTTGATGTTTGAATTTAAAGTATTCATTCAAATATTGAGCTTGACAAATTTTTATTTTTAGAAAAGATTATATCTAATTTTAGGGAATTCTGCAATATTGCAGTTATTCAATTACTTCTACATTAATATAGAATAAATCTGTTGCTGCTTTCCATCTGCTCTGGGCAGAATTCAATATACCGGTCTGCCATTCTACCTGGGGGTGAATAATAAAGTAGTTTTCCTTTTCTTGTATTTTTACCGGCATAGAGAAATTATTAACCTCTGTTTTCCAGCGGTACTTTACTGAGTTCCCGTCATATTTAAGTTGTAGCACAGGAAGTTCTGTATGGTATAAATATTGATCAAATAAGGGCTTGAGATCCTGATGCAGGAAGGTATGGAAAAAATTCAATACATCGGTAGTATAAATAGATTGATATTTGTATTTCTCTGAAAATGCTTTCAGTAGTGCCCACCAGGTCTGATCATCGTTTATCACATGTCGCAGGGTATTTAAAAACAAGGCCCCTTTAAAATATATATCCTTGGTAGGCCAGTAGTTTACTCCTGGAGGGCCGATGAGGGGCGCTTGGTTTGCCACTTTATTCTTATACCCGTTAACATAGGAAAGGGCAGCTTCATGCCCGAATTGACATTCCACATAGACAGCTTCCATATAGGTAGCGAATCCTTCATGAATCCAGGCATCGGAGTAATCCCCACAGGTAACGCTGTTGCCTAACCACTCGTGAGCACTTTCGTGGATAATGATAAAATCAAATTTGGTGCTGATTCCCACTCCGGTCCAGTCCCGATCCAGGTATCCATTTTTAAAAAGGTTGCCATAAGCAACAGCACTCTGATGCTCCATACCGGCATAAGGCACTTCTATTAATTTGTAACCATCCTTTTTAAATGGGTATTCCCCGAAATGTTTTTGATAGCACTCCAGCATGGGTTTTACCTGCTGGAATTGTTTTCTGGCTTTTTTCAGGTGATAGGGAAGAACATAATAATCCAGGCTGAGGTCATTTAGTTGATCGGAGAAATGAATATAATTAGCTATATTAACTGCAACACAGTAATTGTTAATAGGGTAGTGAACGTCCCAGTGATACCAGGTGGAACCATTTTCCTGCTCCTCTTTCCCCCTAAATCTACCGTTGGATACTGCAGTAAGTCCGGCAGGGACCAGAAAATGCAGGGACATACTATTTACTTCGTCCACATGCTGATCTTTACTGGGCCACCATACACTGGAACCAGTTCCCTGACAGGCGGTGTATATCCAGGGATTTCCCAGAGAATCCTCTCGAAAGCTTATTGAACCAAATCGGCCTCTCTCTTCCGGATACCCGGAATAGAAAAAGTCAATACCATAGGTTTCTTCTTTTTTTAATTCCCGGGGAAAGGAAATAAATACAGCATTAAATTCCCGCTGGAAAGAGAGCTTTTTATTTTCAAAAATAATAGAATCCACCTGCAGATTTTTAAAAAGATCGATTTGAATGATCTTTCCGGGCTTAAGCATGGTAAAGGTAATAGTATTTTTCCCGGTTAATTTTTTGTTTTCCACATCAATTTTTAATTGCAGATCATAGTGCAGAAGATCATTATTAGCCCGATAAGGACCGTAGCTTCCCTGCAGGGTATCCTGTCTGGAAAAGTGCAATTTATTTTCTACAGGATTAACCAGGGTGGAATCATAGCGCAATTGCACTAGCCGGTTTTGTACCAGGTCAGTTAACCGGAACTCCTGAGGGTGATAATTTTTGGCCTGGATGGTAACCTGAGAAGAATCGATACGAGGAGGAATGCTTACCTCCCCGTTTACATCAGAGCGCAGTGCCAGGCATTGATCCTTTATATAGACAACCGCTCCTTCAATGGGCTTGTTGCTGTCTTGATCTCGTACAGTTAGTTTAGGGTTAGAGGGCGATAAAGAAAGTAAACACCACCCCAGTAAAAAAGGTACAATAGTACTTTTTAGATTAATCATTTTACATCCGATCTTAAAAAAATTTGTTTTATTAGGGATATGTTTCTTCATATTCAATATTTTGTTTCAGGGAATCAATAAGCTGAGTATGTAAGTTGGGATTAGTTTGCTGGGCAATTTTAATATAAATATCATTTTTGACTTCTTCATAGGGTTGGGGATTACGGGATCGGTTGATGACTTTTATTATGTGATACCCGTACTGAGTGGTAACAATATCACTGATACTGCCTATAGGTACAGTAAAGGTTGCCCGATCAAACGGTTCTACCATATCACCCCTGGAAAAATGTTCATACAATCCCCCCTTATCTTTTGAGCCCGGGTCCTCACTGTATAGTTTGGCCAGTTCTGAGAAATCTTTACCCGACCTGGCTTCTTGCAGGATCCTTTCCATTTTTTTATGTATTATTGCCTTTTCCTCTTCAGATTTGTTTTGAGTCATCAGTAATATATGCCTAACGGTAGCGAAGTAATCGTTATACCATTTTTTAATATCTTCTTCCGGCACCGGAACATTTTTATAATAATAATCAGAAAAATAGGCATCAATTAACCGGGAAGATTCAACCTGTTTTCTGAAGGTATCCAGGGTTATGCCATTTTTTGCCAGCAAATTTTCCAGATTTTCCTTACCTCCATACTGTATACTGATTTTATCTATCTCAGCTTCTATATCAGATGCACTTACCGTAATATCATTCTCTTTAGCGGCTGCAGCCAGCATATTACTGTTTGCTTTTTGGATAGCGATTCTCAGGACTATATTTTGTAATTGGGTGGCAGGTACATTTTTTATTCTGTTCCTATAATTATAGAAATAGCCATATAGTTCAGTCATGATATCCGAGTTTGTTATGGTAAATTCATTGGTTTTGATAAGGAGTACGGTATTTTCAGGATTGAGAACCGGCAGTTGTAAGGAATCAGCGGTGCTGGTTAAGAAGACATATTCCGGGGAGCCCTTTTCATAGACTGGTTTCTTGGAACTACTGCAGGTTATGATTATAAATATCAGCGATAAAATACTTAATAATGTTGTCTTTCTCATAAATCCTCCTTATTTTTATAGGTTAAGGTAAGTAAAATTTTACCCAAAACCTAATAGTAGAATATATAAAAATTATTGATATAAATAAGGAAAAATAATTTGATTTGAAAATCCAGCTTAAAGCCGGATAATAAGCACCAAGTGATCGGTTTTTCTGCATTTATTTTTAAGTTATTTCTTAAATTTTATATAAGGAGTAATACTTAATAGGAAGTTTTATTTAGGCATGAATTTTGTATTGATTTTTAGGTATGATACCAGTAAAAATAAATTATTAAAGGTAATATCTTGCAATTAAATATTTTAGTTAATATATTTTAAAATGAATTGTAGAACCTTACCTGTATTAGGAGGGTAAAATGAAGAAAAAAAATAGTAAATCTACCATTTTATTGCTGCTGAGCGGCGTAATCAGTATAAGTATACTTTTATTCAGCCAATGTAAATTTGAAGATCCGGCAGCCCCGAACTGGGATGTGAATTTTACCCTTCCTCTTCTGGCTAAAAGTTATTCTATGGAGGATCTGGCTAAAGATGTAAAGGAAATTAATATCAAAGATGATACGGTATGGGTGAATATTGAGGAGGATTTTGGTTCTGAGAAAGTCGGGGATAAGTTACGAGTTGACGGAACTTCCAAAACAACCACCATACCCGGCGGAGGAAGCATTCGTGATTCGGTCTCCATACCGGGCGATAATATTATTCTTGAATCAGCAGTGATTAAAAGCGGTGAAGTATCCTTATTACGATTTCAAAATTTGGGATCCAGTCCGGTAGATGTTCATTTTGAGATCAAAGATTTAAGCAAAGATGGAGGTGTTTTTACCATTGAGACCCATCTGGGAGCTAATGATGATAAATCATTTCACAATGAATATAAATTAGACGGCTATGTTCTGTCCCCTCAGGTTTATAATAAGGAAAATTATGTGCGGTTTGAAGGCAGCTTAACTGGGGGTAGCGGAAATGTTGATATTACTTTAGAACTTTCCGATTTAGTGTTTTCCAGTGTTACCGGTATATTAGATAGTGTGGAAATTGAGATTGACAGTCTGGAAGCTGATTTTGAGATTCCGGAAGAATTTAAAGATTTTGCTGTGGAACAGGCCAATTTAAAAATTGCTTTTAATTCAACCATTGCATTTCCTTTTTACATTGATATTTTTATTGATGCAGTGGAAAGCAGAAGAGCCTTGCCTGATCCTATTCATATTACCAGGTTTGTTGATCCCTCAGGGTATGGTGCGGATACAGTAAATATTGGTGATATTGCTGATTTTATCAACAGTCAACCAACAGATATCAAAATTTATGGTAATGCCTTTATCGGGGAGGGAGTAAGCAGTCGTTCCATCACAGAAAATGATTCCATTTCCGGAACAGTTTTATTTAATGCTCCTCTAACTGTATCCATACCTTCGCTTGCCTCCAAGATGGAACCGGATACCCTCACCCTAGATGAAGACACGCAGGATTTTTTTCGGGATAATTTAATTAGGGCTGAGTTCAATGCCGAGGTAGAGAATGGACTTCCTATCGGGACCAATGTTTCCATTGTGTTTTCCAGTACCTGTTCCGATACCCTTTTGTATGAAAATGGAAATTATGATTTAAAATTTGATTTACCTCTGCGCAAAGCCCCCACCAGTAATACTGATCCGGCTGTGGTTACCGGCACCAGACACAGCACTTTAAATATCACCCTGGGGGAAGAGGAAATCGGTCTTTTTGCTAATAATGATACTCTTTTTGTGGGTTTTCTTTTTGAATTTTTAGGTCCCAGTAATTTAACCCAATTTCAGCCTCAGGATTCATTACAGATAGAAGCACGAATATCTGCTCTCATCAATACCACAATACCTGAAGACGAAGATGAATAGGGAGGTCCACATGTATACACAAAATAAATCACCAAAAAAGTTACAGGTCCTACTGCTTGTTTCTCTGCTTCTGGTTATTTTAGGTAATATAAATGTAAATGCTCAGATGAATGCCCGGGCCCTGGGATTGGGTGGAGCCTATACAGCCCTGGCCCGGGGAGTTGATGCCCCTTTATGGAATCCTGCCAATTTGGGGTTATCCGATAATCCCAAATTTTCCATGACCATTATCGGCGCCCAGGCCGGAGCCTGGAATAACAGTATTTCTTTAGGGATGTACAATAAATATAACGGTGAATATTTGACTGATAGTGATATCGAAAATATTTTAAACAGTATTCCTGATAATGGATTCAGATCCAATACAGAAGTTTTTATTAATACTTTCTCATTTTCTATAAGGCAATTTGCCTTGACCATTGGAGTGCGGGGGGGAGGATATGTCAATGCTGCCAAAAATATTTTTAAGATACCGTTAACCGGCACCGAAATAAATAAGGTCTATAATTTAAGTGATACGGACGGAAGTTCTCTGGCTGCTGCTATGGTGGGAGTTTCCTGGGGAGAACCCATAGAGGTTGATTTTGCCGAAGAGTTTACGGTGGGCGGCACCTTGAATTTTTATTTTGCCGGTGCATCTGCAAATGCTGATACAACTGAATTTATCATAGATTCAAAACCATATGGTATGGATCTGCAAGGATTATATGCGCTTACCTATGCCTATAACGGAAGCCTGGGATTTGGCATAAACCTGGGAAGTACTGCCCGTTTGAATGAAAAATGGACGGTCAGTCTGAGTTTGATAAATATTTTGGGCACTATCCCTTTTAAAAAGAATGTTAAAACTGAAAAAGGTACCTATGTTTTGGATTCATTGAATGTTCTCACTGATTTTGATGAGGATGCTCAAGATACCAGCTGGACTGTGGACGCCTCCTCTTTTTCCTCCAGATTTCCGGCAGTTTTGCATGCGGGCTGTTCTTATCGGGAAGGGGATGTAATAATGACTGCGGATTATCTTCAAACCTTTAGCAAAGGAATATACGGCAGCACCAATCCCCAGCTTTCCGTAGGAACTGAATGGCAGGGTGTAACCTGGCTTCCTCTCCGCATGGGAGTGATTTTGGGAGGATACGTTGGCTTTGGTTCTTCCTTTGGATTCGGAATAAGACCGGGTGGTTTTGTGCTTGATATAGGATATATGAGCAGGGGATTTCTAATAGCACCTCAGAACTCCAAAGGGATAATAGTATCTATGGATATAGGTATTGACCTGTAGAAAAAGAGTAAGAAATGAAAAGTTATTGGGTAAGACATAATTAGAAAGAAAGTTTAAAAAAATATAATAAAAAATTAATTTCAAGGAGGTAAATGAGAGTATGAGTGAAACAGGAAATGTAGGAATTCTGGTGGGTGGAGGACCTGCCCCGGGAATAAACGGAGTTATTGCAGCCGTGACCATAGAAGCACGAAATAAAGGATGTAAAGTATATGGTATTTATGATGGTTATAAGTGGCTGGTAAAGGGTGATTTTGATTTACTGGAAAAAAATATTAAAGAGCTTTGTATTAAGGATATTTCCCGAATACATTTTGATGGTGGTTCCATATTACATACCTCTCGGACCAATCCCAAGAATGTTAAAAATGGGCCCCGGAATTGTGTAACCTTATTAAAAAAGCTGGGCATAAAATACATGGTTACTATTGGAGGAGATGACACTGCCTATGGTGCCAGCCTTATAGCTGAAGCAGCTAAGGGAGAGATTAAATTTGCTCATGTACCCAAAACTATTGATAATGATCTTCCCCTTCCCCATAATTTACCCACCTTTGGATTTCAAACAGCACGTGAATATGGTTCCATACTGGTAAAGAATTTAATGGAGGATTCAAAAACTACTCACAGATGGTATATTGCAGTAGCCATGGGAAGACATTCCGGTCATTTAGCCTTAGGAATAGCCAAATCCGCAGGAGCCACTCTGGCTGTTATCCCGGAGGAATTTAAAAAAGACGAATATATTTCTCTGAGTAATTTATGTGACATTTTGGAGACATCCATTTTAAAACGAATGGCTATGGGAAATGACTATGGGGTGATGGTAATAGCAGAAGGAATTGCAGAGCGTTTGGACCCTAAAGAATTGGAAAAGCTGCCCGGTTTGAAAGTAGAATATGATGATTACGGGCATATGCGCTTGGATGAAATAGAAATTGGTAAGGTTATTAAATTTGAGGTTGAACGAAGATTTCAGGAACGGGGGGTTAAATTCCGGGTGGTTGAAACAAACATTGGCTATGTGTTGCGTTGTGCTGATCCCATACCATTTGATCTGGAATACACCCGGGATCTTGGGTATAGTGCCTTTCACTATCTAATAAGTAATAAACCGGCATACAAGAAGGATGCCATGATTGTGGTGGATAATGGAGTATTAAAACCTCTCCCCTTTGATGAAATGCTGGATCCCAAGACCGGTAAAACCTCAGTACGATTTGTTGATACAAAGAGCGAAGCATATCATATTGCCAGAAAGTATATGATTCGTTTGGAAGAAAGAGATATTAAGGAACAAGAAATGTTGAAAGAAATGTCTGAATTGGCAAAAATGTCAATCTCACAATTTATTGAAAAGTTTAAATATTTAATTGATTCGTAGTTAAGTAAGTATTAGATTTGACAGCACAGAGGTGAATTTTAATATAAAAAAAAGGGCTTTCAGGATGGGAAAGCCCTTTTTAAAAAATATAAAGATACTACTTTCTTATGGGTATGATTTTATATTTCCGCCCCTTTGTTTTGTATGCGAAAAGCGTAATGATCAGGCGTTCCCTTTATGCAAGAATTGTTTATCACAATTAATAGCATCATCAGAAGTAACCGTTCATAAGAATCAGTCAGATTTTTATCATTTGGCGGACACACTGTTTTTTGATCAGGTGATTACTCTCTGGCCCTATATAAAAATAATAGAATCCCTTATACATCAGATGAAATATAATGATAGGAAAAAATTAGGGATCTTTCTGGGAAGAATAGCAGGAAAACTTTTACATCAACAGTTAAAGATTACTGGGAGGGAAGTGATTATTCCGGTGCCCCTTCATAAAACCAGATACAGGGAAAGAGGGTACAATCAAAGTACCTTACTTGCCCGGGGATTATCCGAGTATATACAATTATCCATATATGAGGACACTTTGTTTCGGATTAAACCTACCAAATCACAGACAACCTTAAGCGCGGAACAGAGATGCTCTAATCTTAAAAATGCCTTTGCAGTATTGCATCCGGAGAAAATCCATCATAAAAAAGTATTTTTAGTAGATGATGTTTCTACCACCGGAGCTACCTTTAACAGCTGTTCTTTTACCTTACAACAAGCAGGTGCAGCTGAGATTATAGGTCTGGCCCTGGCCCGTCCCGAGTTTGAAGATCAAAGACAAAATACAAAATACAAAATACAAAAGATAAAGGATGAAGGATGAAGGATGAAGGATAAAACAAGATAAAGGATATAGGGAAAAGTTATGTGGTATAAGGTATAGGGTATAAGTCAAGAGTGAGAGAGAGGTATTTAAAGTCTCCCCTAGAGGAGAGATTGAGAGGGGTGTTAGAAAAGGGATAGGGAAAATGGAAAGGGGAGAAAAGGAGTATGGATAAGGACATTAAGAGCAAGATTGAGTACTCAGTTTAGAGTCCCTTTAGGGACGATATACCTATTAGGACTATATGGACCCTAAAAATATAAGCCCCTTTAGGGGCGATATATATAGAAGTTTAGAATAATAAAAAAGGAAATATGGAATATTAGAATAGTATTCAGAAATCAGAGGTCAGTAGTCAGAGATCAGAGGGAATCTAAATTCTATCTTCTAACATCTAACTTCTGTTTTCTAAAAACTGATTAGGGATTCAATGATAGAAATAACCATACCTGGAGACAGGGACTATCAGCTCCGCTATCTGGTGCTTGATTATAACGGTACCTTGGCAGTGGATGGGTATCTTATAAAAGGAGTAAAACGACGTCTATGTGCCTTATCCCAAAAAATTGAAATATATGTGGTCACTGCTGATACTTTTGGCAGAGCTGAGCGTGGTTTGAAAAAAATTCCCTGTGAACTTTTCCTACTTCCCTTGGTAGATCAGGCGAGACGTAAAGCGGAATATATAGAGCGATTGGGAAGGGAACAGGTTGTGTGTATTGGAAATGGGAGAAATGACCTGGAAATGATGAAAAGAGCAGATTTGGGAATAGCGGTGATTCAGGCAGAAGGAGCTTGTACATTAAGCGTACAATCTGCTGATATAGTATGCTGCAGTATAATTGATGCCTTGGATTTATTACTTAATCCCAAACGTATAATTGCAGTGAAAAGGAAATAAAATTAATAAAACATTATGTATGATTATGCGTACACTTCAATTGAATGATAAAGCAGCAGTAACTGTAACCAGTATTTTTGCTTTTACTTAAAGAATATAAACAAGGAGAATAATGTGTCAGTGACACTTAATAATTTTACTATTACCTATGGTGAGGTTAGAGCCGTTGATAAACTGACGGCGAATTTTCCTCCTGGTGCGACCGGTCTTTTGGGAGTAAATGGGGCGGGCAAATCCAGTCTCATCAAGGGACTTCTGGGTTTAGTCAGGATTGCTGGCGGCAGTGCCTCCATACTGCCGCATAATGTTTCCACCCAGCAAAAGTTAATCCGTCAACTAATAGGATATATGCCGGAAGATGATTGCATCATTCCTGGTTTATCCGGATTGGGTATGGTGCAGTTTGCCGGAGAACTGTGTGGCATGAGTAAAGAGGATGCCCGGGAACGTGCTCATGAAGTGCTGTTTTTAGTAGGACTGGAAGAGGCTCGGTATAGAAGAGTTGAGGCCTATTCCTCAGGTATGCGGCAGCGTATTAAACTGGCCCAGGCCATGGTACATGATCCCAAACTTCTTTTTTTGGATGAACCTACCAGTGGAATGGATCCAAAGGGAAGGCAGGAAATGCTGGATCTGATCAAAACCATCACCAGTTCGGTTGATATAAGTATTGTTTTGGCTTCCCATATTCTCTCCGACGTGGAAAGAACCTGTGACAGAATTGTAATCATACACCGGGGGGCTTTAGCCAGACAGGGAGATATTCAGGGTATTAAAGGTAAATATTCCGGGTCTTTTACTGTTCGTATTGATGGAGATAAAGAAAAATTCATTAGGATATTGCAAGAGAAGAACTGTGATATTTCCCTTTCCGGGAAAAACCTTCTGGATGTTACCCTTCCTGAAAAAAAGGATACAGACTTACTTTTAAAGGTAGCACAACAGTCAGATGTAACTTTGAGAAAAATGGTTCCCAGCATACAGTCTCTTGAGGATGTATTTGTAAAGCTTATTAAGGAGGATGATCATGCCCATTTATAAAGAGACCTATCATAACTGGTACGGACGCTTAAAAGAAAATCCCCTCACCTGGTGGGTAATTGGAAAAACCGGGATTGGCCTGGTTATAGGTAAAAGTAAAGCGCTGCTGATACTTCTTTTTATAGCTTCTTCCATACCTTTTTTTGTGAGGGCTGTGCAGATATATCTGGTTACTAAAGTGGGTGATACTTCCACTATAATTCAGGGTGTCAAAGGCCTCACCATTGATACTGAATTTTTTGCCGGCTTTTTACAGGGGCAAATGTTTTTTCTGATCCTCATAATTATTCTCACCGGGGCTGGATTAATTGCTCAGGAAAGGAGATATAAAGCATTATCTGTATACTTTTCCAAACCAGTGAGTTTCTGGGATTATGTAGGAGGGAAATTTATTATTGTGGCATTTTATGCATTTTTGGTGACACTACTGCCTGGTTTACTGCTTTTTATTATCAAAGTACTGCTGTCTACTGATTTAACCTTTCTTAAAACCTATTACTGGATACCCTTTGCTATGCTGGCCTACGGAGTAATTTCGATTGTTACCCTGGGTGGATTAATGCTGGCTCTTTCTTCTGCAGCCAAAGGAACCGGTTCAGCAGCAGTGGTATTTATTGTTATTCTTATGTTTCCGGATATATTGAGCAAAATTTTATCCCGGATTCCTGAAGTAGGAATTTTTTCTATTCAGTCATCATTAAAACAAACCGGAGCATTTCTATTTGGAATACCGAAACCTTATGAATTTGTAGTGTATGGAGCAATATTTATGCTGATGGGTGTGATTGGATTAAGTTTTGTGATATTGCAGGCAAAGATAAAACCCACTGAGGTGATAAAATGAAAATTTTAGCCAAAAACTTAAGTAAATGGTATGGTCCAATAGTGGGAGTAAATAATCTTGAATTTACTATTACTTCTGGGGTAACCGGTTTTCTGGGTCCCAATGGAGCAGGCAAGACTACTTTGCTTCGTCTTTTAACCGGACAATTAAAACCAAGCAAGGGAAGTTTATTTATAAATGGACAGAAAATATGGAACAATCATGTGATATTGGAAGAAGTTGGATATTGTACTGAATTAGATAATTTTTGGGATTATTTAACCGGATTTGAATTTGTCTCTGCCATGTTACGTTTGCATGGATTTCCTTTGTCCGAGGCAAAAAAGAAAGCCCGGGAGGCAGTCGAAACTATGAATATGCAGGAATTTCAGAATAAAAGAATTGGCAGTTACAGTAAAGGAATGCGTCAGAGGATAAAAATGGCCCAGGCCATTGCTCATGATCCTCAGCTGCTTTTTCTGGATGAACCGTTAAATGGTATGGACCCGCTGGGAAGAAGATCCACCATAGATTTGATTAAACAATTTGGAGAGCAGGGAAAGACAGTGATTGTTTCCAGCCATGTACTGCATGAGGTGGAAGAAATGACTGATACCATACTGCTTATAAATCATGGAAGACTTTTAGCAGAAGGAAATATTTATGAAATCAGGGAACTTATTGATACCCATCCTCTGCAGGTAACCATCATATGTGATAAGGTGAACATTCTCACTTCACAACTATTGGAGTTTGAGGATGTAAAAAGTGTGCAATTAAATCGAGAAGAAAATCAGATAACCATTGAAACCATCTCACCGGAAAAATTTCATCAGCGGCTACCACAACTGGCTCTGGAAAATAATATAAAGATACAATCTCTCTGGTCACCAGATGAAAATCTGGAAGCAGTATTTGATTATCTTGTGAGGTAACCTATGAATTTTTTGTTTAAATTTTTTGTAAAAAACAGTATTAATAGTAAAAGAACCATCTGGATAGGGGTAATGGGATTGGTACCAGTTTTATTTGCCCTTATCATTGTTTTGTTGAAGCCCCTGATTACGGAACAGGGAGTATCAGTATCATCATTGTTTCCCCAGGTCTCGGTATTTTTATATATACATTTTTTACTGCCCCTTACTGCCATATTTGTGGGTACAGCGGTTATTGCTGATGAAGTGGATGGCAGAACTCTTCCTTATCTTTTAACCAGACCTCTACCCAGAAGAAATATCGTGATGGCCAAACTACTCTCCGGAGCAGCCGTGACCGGTGTACTCTTTATTATTTCCCTGGCTATGGTCTATATCATCATGAAGCAGGAGAATGGATTTAGTGGTTTAATTAGAGACATTGATATATATCTGGGAACAGTGGGTATTGTATTTCTGGGTTTGGTGGTATATTTGCCTCTTTTTTGTCTGATCGGTGGAATTTTAAAAAGACCGGTACTGATAGGTCTTTTTTTTACCTTTGGATGGGAATCTACCATCAGTTTTCTTCCCGGTAATATTAAATACTTTTCAATATCACATTATCTTCATATTCTGGCCAAGAGATTGTATGACAATCAATTTACCAATTCGGATCCCAAGAGGGCTTTGTTGAATTTGCTTTTCCGTTCCAAGGAAATATCCAGTGAAGCGGCCATTTTTATATTGTTGGCGGCAGCTGGCATTTTTGTTGTTTTATCGGTCTCCCTGCTGTATATCAAAGAATATCGACTTGAAAAAGGGTGAGATTGTTTGGGCGGTAAAATATTTCTTTATAATTAAACCAAGGGCTGATTAAAAAGTCTTTCCTGTTAACCTGATATTCCGGAATTTACTTAAGAAATAAGGTCATATTATATTTGTTATTTTTAATTAATACTTAAGTACAGACTTGGTAGCCAGCCCCATAAATAGTATTTTTTAAATAATCCCCTGTATAATTATGGCCATTACTCAGTATGTAGGTCAGATTTAGAAAGTATTTTTAAATCATTCATAATTTTTCTTACTTCTGTAGAATCAAGTTTTTGATCCTTAAAGGAAGATTGAAAAGTGGTCATAAGTCCTTGAAGTTGTTGTTTTTCAATCTCACCTTCTTTTATTTTGGTTATGGTCTTATCAAAAATAATTTTTGCTTCTGCTTTAGAACTGGAATCAGGTAAGCTGGCCATTACGGAATTTTCCATGGCCTCGAATCCCTTCTCAATGGCATAGTTTACTATTTTGGGGCAATAAACTATGCCGGCAATAATAAAAATTATCAGAATAATCCCGAGTATAAGCAAGAATTTTTTCATAATGATTTTCCTCCTTTTGGGGTTAAGTAAATTTAGATATTGAAATGAGGTAAATTAAGGTAAAAAAATAGATTTATTTTTACAAGTATTTTTTAAATCAATTGAATCCTATTATATAATTTTAATTTTTCCGTAATTATCTTTCATAATTTTTTCATATTCTTGCCGATATAATAAGGTTGCATCGGGAAGAAATTCCATGATTTCTCTGGCGGTTACACCATCCTCCCCGATCTCAGCTGCAGCCAAGTCACCGGAAAAGCCATGCAGAAAAACGCCTGTTTTAACCGCTTCTTTTACCGGTAAGCCCAGACCATACATGGCAGCGATGGTTCCGGTGAGGGCATCGCCCGAGCCTGCTGAGGCCATTCCGGAGTTACCGCTGAGATTAAGGTACATTTGACCCGTAGGCATACCAATGAGAGTGTGCGCTCCTTTCAGTATGATCATCGAACTCCATTTTTTTGTTTCATTTTTTAGTATCTGCAGGGGTGATTTTTTAATTTCAGTAATTGATTTCCCGGTCATTCTGGCCATCTCTCCGGGATGAGGGGTAATGATTGTTGGAGCTTTTCGTTTTTTGCAGATTTCAGGATGATTGCATACAGCGGTAATGCCGTCTCCATCTATAAGGAGGGGTTTATCAATAGTACTGATTAATTCTCTGATCAGTTCCTGGGTTTCTTCTTCCAAAGATAATCCGGGTCCAATAACCACAAAATCAACCTTTTGGGAGAGTTTTTTAAGTTCCCTGGTATTATTTTTTGCAATACTACCGCTTTTAGTTTCTTTTAGGGGAATAAAGACAATTTCACTTCCTCCGCTTCCCAGGGTATTAACGACAGAGACAGGAGCAGCAAGACGTGCATATCCGCCTCCTGCTTTCAGAAAGGACATGGCGCTGAAATAGGGGGCTCCCAAATACCCGGCTGCTCCGGCAATGAAAAGAACGTCTCCGAAACTGGTTTTGTGACCATCTTCCGGTCGGGATGGTAAAGGAAGAGGTTCATTAATTTCGGTTTTTATTGATTTTGATGCAGTTAATTCCGGAGGGAAGGATATATGGGTTACCCAAAGCTCCCCTGCTAAGGCATAACCCGGATATAATACATTACCTAACTTGGGGAGCCCGAAACTAACTGTAATATCAGCTTCCACTGCCACTCCCATTACTTGTCCGTTGTTTCCATTGACTCCCGAAGGAATATCAATAGACAATAACGGGAGTCCGCTGTTGTTCATAGAAACAATGGCATCTTTATATAATCCCTTTACTTCCCGTTCCAGACCGGTGCCGAAAATAGCATCAATAATTACATCAGAAGCATTTAATATATCATCCATAATTTCAATGTCAGGAGCTCGTTCTATGGGCACTCCAATCTTAAGGGCTATTTCATAATTTATTTTAGCAGCTCCTTTAAATGTTTTCGGATCACCGAGAAGTATTACATGGGGTAATCCCCCCAGAGAATAAATTTGTCGTGCTACCACCAATCCATCACCGCCATTATTCCCTCCTCCGCAAACCACACTAAAATGAGTCCCCTGAATCTCGAAAGTATCATTCAGTATTTGAAATACTGCTCCTCCTGCATTTTCCATCAATAATTCGTCTTTAATACCAAATTTTTCTATGGCAGTTTTATCCAACAATCTCATTTGCTCTACAGTACTTACCTTCATAATAATACTCCATAATATATAATATAGTATTTAGTGAGAGTATTTATTTGAAAATTATAGTATAAGGTAAAAAAATGAACAATGGAAAGCAATAATTTAATTTTTTTAGTTGACATATACATTTTTTTTTGTTATTATTATTGGCTGATTATAAAAATGCTGGCGTAGCTCAATTGGCAGAGCAGCTGATTTGTAATCAGCAGGTTGTAGGTTCAATTCCTATCGCCAGCTCAAGCCCGGAGGGGTTCCCGAGCGGTCAAAGGGAACAGACTGTAAATCTGTCGGCGAATGCCTTCGGAGGTTCGAATCCTCCCCCCTCCACAGAAGAAGTAAGGCGGGAATAGCTCAGCTGGCTAGAGCGTCAGCCTTCCAAGCTGAATGTCGCGGGTTCGAATCCCGTTTCCCGCTCAAAAAAAAAAAAATAAAAAAAAAGGCAAAAATTTTCTTGCATATTGCCTTTTTTTTTATTACTTTAATAGGCTTTTTTATCGAAAGCGATAAGAAGCAAAAAATTATATATTGGGCGTTGCCCACGTAGCTCAGTAGGTAGAGCACATCCTTGGTAAGGATGAGGTCACCAGTTCAATTCTGGTCGTGGGCTCGTTTTTGTTTATAACATTAGAATAAAATATCTTTTGGAGGACTATAAAAATGGCAAAGCAGAAATTTGAGCGGACCAAGCCGCATGTTAACGTAGGGACCATTG
>CAZKMO010000050.1:0-21809 GCA_964554015.1 uncultured bacterium | reverse complement strand
AAATCAATTCTAGGAGGAAGAGATGAAGAATATAATTATATTGTCAGCAATGCTGTTTTTGCAGAATTTTTCTTTTGCCCAGACATCCATTGGTTTCAAGAATCCCCAAAACATACAGCCACTTCTGGACTATCGACTTCCCTCCTGGGGGTATTCTTATTTCAATATTAACTTTTCCTCACGTGGTTCAGGAGATAAAAAAAATACTCAAAACTTTCAATTATATTTACGACCCGGGGTAACAAAATACTATGAAAGTGAAGAAAATATATGGAATCTTTCTTTTAGCCCTGGTTATAGCTATCAATATTCAAAATATTCGGATATAAATGAAAATTCTTTCAATTATAGATTAAATGGATATTGGCATAAGTATGTAAATCCCTGGCTCTTCTTGGGGATTGGTAATAATTCAGGTGGTTATTTGGGTACAGGTGACATTGATAAAGATATAAATAAAAGTCGATTTAATTCGCATACCTATATCAGCCTTGGTTTTGGGCGGGTACGTAATGTTGGTCCCATCATCAGAGCACTTAGAATAAATGAGCGCCTTCAGCGTTTAAAGATAGTGAATGAATTATCTGCAGACAAAATACAACAAATCGCCCAGGTGCTGTTCAAACACGGTGGTTATGTAACAATTCATGACCGTTATGATAAATATTTTTGGCAAGATCTTTTCCAGCATATAACTCCGGTCAATAAAAAATTGTCAGCCTTTGATTATTACTACATAGGCGAATCCCTAATAGAAAATATTGGGGAAAGATATAATGGATGTGATTTAGAATTTAGGTTAGATCATGATTATGCTAATCACAATTATTTGACTGATTCACTAGATTATTCGGAATCCAATGCCGGATTCTCTGTAAAATCCCGCTGGTATAAGAACTTAAGTTTGTCACATCAAATTGGATTAACTGCACAAGTAGCATATACCTTTTCTATAGATAATAAAAAATTAGATTATGAATATCGGAATTTTTATATTGATGCTAATAATTTATGGGTAATAAATGATCGATTATTATGGGAAACTGCCTTTTATGGAAGGATTAGTTTTATAAAAACAAATAAATATCATCACCATTATGATTCCTATCTCCTCCGTTCTTCTTTTGATTATTTTATTGAAGACAATTTATTATTAGATAGCAATATCGATGTCCAATTTTACCCAAAAAATGATGAAATATACTGGACTTTTAATATAGGATTTGTTTATTATATTTCCAGAAATTTATTTTAGAATCTCATGATTAAATCTGATTAAAACGAAAAAATAAACACAGTATATACGAAACCAATATTATCCAAATAACCGCACGCTGGTCATCACCGCTCCGCTGATGAGTCCTACGGTAAAATTGTCATCCAATCCCAGAGGCAGGGCTTCGGCCACGGCCGCTGCCATGGCCCCGGTCAGGAGAAGAAGCAGCGGAATCCCCAGGGCAGTGTAAAGGATAAATCCACATATCAAAGCACCGCCCCCATAAGCCAGACTTCCCTCTATGGTTTTGTCAAAAATTTTATGCCGGCCAAATCCCAGACCGAATATTTTACTGAAAATATCCCCAAAAATAAGGAAGGTCAGGGAAGCCAGGGCAATCTGTTTCTCAAACACCAAGGTAATAATACAGGCTGAAATAAGAAACATGGTCATGGAGGAAAATTTCTTCCTTTCCGTATTTTTAAAGAAAAATTGTATCTTTTCCGTCATCAGCTTTCTACCCATGCCGGTAAAAAACCGTATCAGGTCAAGAATTATGAAAAATAAAGCTACCGAGCCGATTAATACAACAGTTGTTGTCTGAGAATAAAAATGGTAAAAAATTACAAAAACCACCGCCACTGGTCGTAATGCTACCCGCCACCAGTGAGTTCTAAAACTCTGATCCTGAATTTGTATTTGTTTTTGTATTATAATATTGTACATACCAAGAGCAATTATATGAAAGATAACAATTATGAAATATATATTATATGGATTTCCACCATAAAGATAAAATATTGAATATCCCAAAAGAGGAAGAATGATATTCCCGATTATTGCTCCCCGTCTTGTAATATAAGTAAAAATGATCGCAATAATCGCCAGAAATCCAAAAATATAGAGAAGCCTCAGATCAAGTGATAAATATTTCGACAGATAATAGAACATAATGCCAGTTGCACATGCCACTCCCTGGCCGCCTCTGAATCCCAGATAAAAAGGGAAAATATGACCCAGCACCGTACTCAATCCACTGAGCTGGATAAATACAAAATCCGCCCCAATTTTTTGAGAGATCTGTATAGCCAGAACTCCCTTTCCCAGATCAAAGATTGCCGTCAGTACTGCCGGCCAAATTCCCAAGCTGTGCCAGACATTCATGGTTCCGGCATTCCGGGAACCCACCTCTCTTATGTCTATCTTTTTGAATTTACCAAATACATAACTTGGTGAGAGGGATCCTAAAAGATAACCTATTATGAGAACAAAAATATTTATTAGGAATTGATTCATAGGCATAAGCAATAAATAATATTAGGACCAATTTGATTTTTACGATAACATATAATTATATTGAAATTCATAAAAATTTATTTCCAGGTATATTTTCTCTTAATCCATCTGGCAAAATTTTCTTTTTTATATTGCGCTGGTAAATATTTTGTCTTATAAGCAGCTTTCTTGGCCGCTCTGGCAAAACTTTCATAATTAGTTGTATTGCTGATTACCATTACACTGTCCACCGAACCACTGCTGTTGACCAGTAATTTGACCACAACCTCGCCTTTGATTCCCATTTTCCGCTCTTTCTGAGGATATTCAGGTATGACATCTTTAATTGGTTTCGGTCCAATGGCAACCGGACTCCTCCCCTCTCCCAGCATGTCTAATTGCATTATATCTTCGTACAACTTCAGATCCGTATCCGGAATGGTTTCATCTTGGGGAATAAAGTCATCCTCAACCGGTAAGGGAACCTGGGGTAAGGTTGGTGATCTGGGAATTCCTCCCTGGGTCGTTACCGGGATATCAAAAATACTGACCCCGTTGATGGTGATATACTGTTGTCTAAATTTTCCTCGAGGAATACGGCGAAAGACAGTAAACAATCCAATAAAAATTAACAAGCTAATAATTAAAGATTTATCAAACAGTATACGAAAATTCTTTTTATCTTCTTCAAATTTGTAAAAATGAGATTTATCCTGATCATAGTATTTCATGATAATTATCTATAAAAAAAAATAATAATATAGATTCTTTTGAATACTACTACTTAATGTCATGAACAATCACTTATCTGTATAAGAGAATCTTATCTGAGAAAAGAAGAATTATTTCTTTTCTTTTAACCACTTATCCAGCCATTCGATAACTGTTCTATGCCATTGTACTGAGTTATGCGGTTTGAGAACCCAATGACTTTCATCCGGGAAATATAAAAATTTACTGGGTATACCCAGCCGCTGTAAAGCATTAAAGGTAGACATGCCCTGGGTTTCCACTACTCTGAAATCATGAGCTCCGTGAATGACCAGCATGGGAGTCTGCCAGTTTTGAACATAATTAACCGGATTATGTTTTTCATACCCCTGAGGATTTTCCCAGGGAGTGCCCTTATGATCCCATTCCGGAAACCATAACTCTTCTGTGTCATAATAGGCCATGCGCTCATCAAGATTGCCGTCATGATTCACCAGACATTTAAACCTGTCCGGCCAGTTCCCGGCAATCCAGTTAATCATAAAACCTCCGAAAGAAGCTCCCAAAGCACCCACTCTGTCTTTATCCATCCATTCATATTTCTCCAGGGCAGCCTGCAAACCTTTCTGAAGATCAATCAGGGGTTTGCCACCCCAGTCACCTCTGATAGCATCACAAAAATCCTGTCCGTATCCCACCGAACCATGGAAGTCAACCATTACTGCCGCATACCCGGCACCGGCATAAGCCTGGGGATTCCAGCGGTAGTGAAAATGATTTCCAAATGATCCCTGAGGGCCGCCGTGAATCAGAAAAGCAACCGGATATTTCCAGGAAGGATTAAAATCCGCTGGTTTCACTATATACCCATACACCTTCTCATCATTCCATCCTGCAAAGGTAAATTGCTCATAATCCCCCCTTCTGGCTTGAGCAAGATTTTCCTTATTTATATCAGTAACTGATTTCAACTCCTTACCGGGATAAGTTACTGAATATAATTCCACCGGAGATTTCAGGTCATCTTTTCCCAAAAATAATCTGTCCTTTCCTGCATTTAGGGAACCTATATTTCCCTCAAAAACCATAGTTTCAACTTCACCAGAGTTAACATCTATAGCAAACAGAGATTTTTGTCCCAGATTGGCTGCTGTGGCAAAAATTGTTTTACTGTCCGGTGACCAGCACAGGGAAGAAGGAGATCGATCCCAATCTTCGGCTAAAATACGTATTTTTCCTTTTGGCCATGATTTTAACACAATTCGATATCGATCTGATTCATACCCGGGCCTGGACATGGCCAGATAAGCAAGGGTTTTACCATCCGGGGAAAAAATCGGATGCGTATCCCAGGCCTTATTGTCTTTGGTAATAGATTCAGGTTTTTGGGATCCGTCAATAGGGACATAAAACAAGTCGAAATTTGTTGACCAGGATTCTTTTTTTCCGGCATCCTTGGCAGTAAATATCATTCCTTTTCCGTCGGGAGTAAAGGTTATTTCTTCCGGACCTCCAAAAGGCTGGGAAGGAGTATTTGCCTGCATGCCTTTCATGAGGTCAATCGGCTTTTTATCCTCACCGTTCATAACAAAAAGATGTGACCTGCGGCCATCCTCCCAGGTATCCCAATGCCGGATAAAGGTAGATTCATAAATACGGCCGGACTCCTTATTGCTCTTAATTTCATCGAGTTTTTTCTTGGTAGAATAGGGGCATCCTTCTTCCGGAAATACCTGCATGGTAAAAGCAATATATTCACCCGTCGGTGAAACTATTAAATTGGCCACGTCCAGAGAAAGATCGGTTATCTGAACAGCTTCTCCCCCCTTGGCGTCAATACGCCAGACCTGTACCGATCCGGAACGTGAGGAAAGGAACCAGATCTGATTGCCGCCTTTTGACCAGCGGGGATTCTTGTCATTTTCCTGATGGGTGGTTAATGGGTGCAATCCTTTCCCATCCGTTCCCACCATCCAGAGATCTGTTCTGCCCTTATTAGCTTCCATATCGGTTTTTCTGAGAGTAAAAACAATCATTTTACCATCCGGGGAAAGTTGCGGATCTGAGATACGTTGCATAGCCAGCATATCATGCACAGTAAAAGGATGGGTTTTATTGCTATTATCTGCCATACACCCCCCGAATAAAAAAATCAAAAAAAATATACATAAAATATTTTTCATTAATGATCTCCAGAATATGTAATCATAAATTAATTATTTCTTTCCAGGGCAACATTAATCTTATATCTGGTTTTCTCTTTATCCTCCACTATATCCACCCGGGTGGTCTTATATCCTTTATGCTTAAAAACAAGTTGAAAGCCCGAAAGATCTTTATAGTATAGAGTATATAATCCGGTGCTATCGGTTAGGGTACTAACTTCTGTATCCTGAATGTGTACTATAACTGCTTTCATAGGTTTATTGGTCGATTTTGACACTACTCTCCCGGAGATAAACTGCTTTTTTTCAAAAAGAGCACAACTTGAAACCAAAGCAAAGAAAAATACTGACAAGATTATTTTTTTCATTATACCCCTCTCTTAAAAATTTATAAGCCAGTTCATACTTTACTTAACCAAAACCTTAATTATCATTTAAAACACTTCTCCACATCTGACCTCTGATTTCTTATATTTGATTCCTGACTTCTGACCTCTGGATATCACATTTTCAATTCTCAATTCATAATTCTTAATTCAAGACACTTATACCCTATACCTTATACCCAATTTTATCTTTTTTCTTTTGTCTTTTGTATTTTGTCTTTACCAGCTCACCTTATCCAAATCCAGCCTTCTTTTTCCACAGAAAGTTCATCCGGCGGCGGGATACAATCACCTCTGAGAAAATCACTGGCAGCCAAAACACAAACCACTGCATCCAGGGTATGAGAAACTTCGGTGATTTTTTTCTTATCATCTTCAATTTTGATATAGGATTCAAGTTTTTCTAATATTTTTCTTCTGCTCTTGATATTGCTCTTACTTTTATACCCTTTTATATCAATATTTCGGGAAAGTAAGGTAGCAGCAGGATATATTTCGATAACCGCAGCCGGTAAGATTTCATTATGATCCCAGGAAATGGGAAGGTCGTAATTTAATTTTTTTCTCAATTCATCAATTAAATCAAGCGTCCACTTGGTGGTTCGGGCTATTCTATCTGCACCAACCTCCAATGGCTTCTTGCCGATCACCTTTTTAATGAAAAGCTCTGTTTCCCGGTTAAATAAGGAATTGGCATCAACATAAATTGGTTCGCCCGCCTTATGTTCCTGTAATACATGAGTCATTTCTTTGGGCCAACCCAGAGGTGAATCAAAAGCAAATAAAATCGGCTTTTTCCCCTTGGCCATTTTGGTAATAATATCTACTGGTTCTTCCTTATTTGTACTTATGGTCACTTTCTTTAAAATCGGCTTATTCCCGGAAAATACCCCATATCCTATAGCTACTTTTTTCTTATCAGTAGCACAATCAACGCCAATAATTGATATTTTTTCCATAGTTCACTCTATAATTTTTTATTATAAAATTACTTTACATAATAAATATAATAAAGAAATATTATTCTTGCAAGCAATAAAACTGTTGGTAGTAACTAATTATTTTTATAGAATAGGGAAATAAAAATATTCTTTTCTTGCTTACTAAAAATATCAAATATCCATAAAAAAGGCAGGGTGCCCAAAAGAAGACATATTTTTACTATGACTATATCTCTGAAGACAATAGTTCCTAAACAATAAATCAGGGCATAAAAGACAATAATCTTAAAAATTTTGGAGAATTCATACTTTATGGTATATATTTTTTGATTAATAATATAAAGTATTACTGCCATACTCAGGTAAGCGATAAAGGTTGAAAGAGCAGCACCTGTTATTTTCCATATCGGTACAAAAATAAAATTTGCCATTATTGCTACCACTGCACCTGCTCCGGTTATAAAGGGAAGATATAATGTTTTCTTTTTTATATAAATACCCACTATTAGATTAATATAAACACCATAAGCCACATAAGCGAGCATGACAATGGGCACAATGGAAATACCGGAAAAAAACTTTTCTCCGTATAGCGTTACTCCAAAAATTCTTATATGTACGATATCCTCCAGGAAAAAGCATATTATCAGAAAAATTAATCCTATTATTACCATAAAATAGGTAAGCACTTTGGCATAAATATCTTTGGCATTATCTTCTTTTGATACCGAAAGAAAAAACGGATGCCAGGCAAATCTGAAGGCAGTTACCACCAGGGACATAAACATTCCCAGTTTATACCCGGCATTGAATATACCGGTTGCCTCTGCACTTACCATACGATCCAGAAAAAATCTCCCAATCTGTCCCATTATTATCACCGATAGTAAGGATGGAATATAGGGTATACCAAAAGAGAGTAATTCTTTTAATATTTTTAATACTATACTAATTTTCAACCACTTAAAAATTACTGGTAAAACTGTTATTAAAGTAAATACCGATGCCAGTAGGTTGGCTATAAAAACACCTTGTATTCCCTGGTGCAAGTGAACTATAAACAGTATATTCAATCCAAAATTAACCACTACATGCAAAAATTTTAACAAACAGAAACTTAAGGACTTTTCTTCTGCTCGTAAAATAGCAAATGGTATTTCTGATAAAGCATCAGCAATAAGGATACCTGAGGAAAGTCGAATTAATAAAATATAACTTTTATCTTGAAAAACAACCTGAGATAAAAATCGGGGGAAAATATTCATAATCATTGAAAAGAAAATACCAGTAATCAAAATGGAAATAAAGGCAGTACCGAATAGTTTCTTTTTCTCAATTTTTTCCTCCTCCAATATAAAAAATCTCAAGAAAGCGACATCAATGCCGTATCGATATATAACATTAAGTATTGCCAGAGTGGCAAACAAAAGACCCACAATACCATATTCGGCCGTAGTTAAATAATTTGTATGCACTGGTAAGAGAACAAAACCAATGGAACGGGTGAGAATATAGCCAAAGCCATACACCAAAGAATGCTTGGTAAGAGTGAAAATTTGTCGATACATTAATTCTCCCGCCTAAGAAAATTTAGACTTTTAATTTTTTTAATATACTAAAAATTAAAATAATTATCGAGAAATTTCTTGACAAATAATAATAATTTTAGTAAATTGCTTGCTAAAATATTGAATAAAAAGAGGATTTTATGCCGCAACATAAATCAGCAAAAAAACGAACACGTCAAAATGAACGGAGAAGGTTAAGAAATGTTTCTAAACGGTCGAAACTGAGGACTTCCATAAAAAAAGTAGAAACTGCTAGTGATAAAAAGACCGCTGAAGTAGAATTCAGAAAAACTTCTTCTTTATTGGACCGATATACAACCAAAAATCTACTTCATAAAAACAAAGCAGCTAATCTGAAATCGAAATTATCGAAAGTAGTAAAAGCTAAATAATTTTTCATATAAAAAAACCGGGATAGTTTACACTCAGTGATTCCCCCTAATTCTGATGTAAATTACTCCCGGTTTCCTTTTTTATTCCTTACATTTTATTTTACGATCACAAAGTAAAATTCTCCCGCTTCCCGGACTTACCAGGAAAAATCAGACTAGATCTAAATGAAATATTGTCTTAAAAAGATTATTTGTTAGGTGTTAAACGAAAATTAAAAAACCTACTTATTTTCAATTATCTAATAAGTTCTGAGGTTATCTTTTTACTGTATATTCAAACTATAAATAATATAAATATTTCAGCTTAAAAACCGCTGCCCGGTCGAGAATTTTCAACACCTCATCAGGTCTGTATTGCACTTCATTGATAGCAAGATAAATCCAACTTTTTGGAGAAAAGTTATAAGAAAAGAGTAAACCTCCGATAATTTGCTCAATTCGTCCCGAAGATTGTAAAAATAAATTATCCAGATAAATTCTTAAGCTCATATTATTTATAGGATTAGCAGATATAAATGGTCTGGAATTATAGGTCACTTCTTCAATATCACCCTGAGGATTCCCCTCAATAAAAGCACTGACCAATGTACCAATCTGCAAGGTTCTACTGACCTGCCAGCTGAAATAGGCATTCCACCAGGAATAAAAAGCCAGAAAATCCCGGGAAAAATTATACGTTTTACTGTAACCGCCGTTCAAATTTGCATACCAGCAGGGATTAATACTATACCAGGAGGACAGATTAAAAGCATAAGAATTAAAAGAAACCTCACGTTCTTTGGCCCGGGCAAGCTGCAGATTAATTTCATAACCCCAGTTATTGCGAAACTGCATATTTAAACCAATCAATCCTCCGTAATCAGTAAAGTTATCAACTTTTTCATAATTAAGAATTGGACCGAAATAAATAAGAACCGAACGTATATATCCTTCCTTAAAATACCAGCGTGGTCCTCCCAATCCCACGAATTCACCGGTTCCCTGCCAGGGAACAAATCCAACCTCATCTACCTTAAATTCACTCCCCACAATTCGGCTGCGAATTCCAATAATAGCTTTCTCATGTAACATGGTGAATCCCGCCGATCCGGCAAATCCTCCCTTCTCATCCCGGTAAGAACGGGCCAGCTGGTAAGCCAACTGCCAGTTGGATCCCCGAAAGGCACCATCGATATCAAATACACCGTTATCACTTGAGGGGGAATGTTTACCCACAAACAGGAATCCGATGGAGGAATTGCCCATAATCTGTCGTTTCAACCGGACTGAGCCAAACACAGCTTGCTCTTCTTTATGGGTGGTATCATCAATCGTATACTTAGTATCTCCGGTTACTGCCAGAAAACTGCCATACTCCCATGCTTGAATACGGCCGAATGTCTTGGCTCCAGCCCAGAGGGGCACTTCACTTCCGTTCGGTAATTTCCTCCCGATGCGGCGGGAATAGAACAGTTCCATGGGGCTGTAAAATCCCATATTCCTCTGTTTCCCGGAAGCCATAAATATTTCATTCCCTTCCGTAAAAAAGGGACGTCTTTCATCATAATAAGTTTCATAGCGGCTGATGTTAAATTCATAGGGATCAGCTTCTATCTGAGCAAAATCTGGATTGGCAGCAGCCTGAAAAGTTAGTCTGGGTGAGGGATTGTAAAGTACATCCATTCCCACATTCGGTTTCATTTCGTAACTGCCGTCTGATTTATAATCAGCTTTTACAATACCCACCGGATAGAGTTCCAAATGCATGCCCCGAACTGTGGGACGGAAACCATTAAATACCAATTTACCGAATTTTGAAATGCGTAGTCCCACATTTTCTTCATAAGGGCACCAGTATAGATCTTCACTGTTTTCCGCTATCCACCGATCAAAATCCAGACCCCAGTAAAGAAGATCATCATTATACTGGAGAGATTTATAGGGAATCTCCATTTCCACAACATAACCCCAGTCATACACTTCTGCCCTCGCAAACCAGATACCATCCCAGGAGTAATCCCGGTTACGAGCATCATCTATTAAGCGGCAGTCACTCTTTACTCCTGAAGCAGATACAGCAAATTTATAGGCAGTACGGTTGTTTCCAAAGGTATCCAGCATCAAAGAGCAAAAATCACCATTGATATCATCTAAAGTTCCTTTATAGGCTTGTACATGGCTCCCGTCATCATAACAAACCATCAGACAGAAAAGAGAATTTTTGGTAGTGAGAATCCGGGCAACAGTTCTCTGGGAAGGTTTTTTACGATAATAAGGTGTCAGTTGAAAAAAATTTGAAGTCGAATCAGCCCTGGACCAGCAAGGGTCTATAACTCCGTCTATAACCGGAGTTTCAAGTGTCATTTTTATATTAATAATTCTATCCTGATTATTAGCCAACAAAAATCCGGTCAAACAAAAAGTTATTAACAGTAACTTCTTCATATTGACACTTTCTTATTTTTTTTGATTATTTTTTAAAATACTCTATAAATTATGTACGTTCACTATTTACTTCTGTTTCAATAATAAATTTTAAATTTGTCAATATTTTATTTGAAATTATAGTATATGCACTTCAATAAAATAGACTGACAAAAATGCAAAAGGTTACAGTTTTTTTAAATGGAATTATAAAAAATATTAAATTAATAAATAAGTAAATTGTAAAAGTAAAGAGAAGGATAAAAGATAAAAGCTTGCCCTGAAGTGGTCGAAGGATTACAAGCATGCCCTGAGCGAAGGCGAAGGGATAAAACAATGCTCAATTTAAATTGTTCTTTTTAAAATAATCAGGGATATATCATCTCGGTACCGGTTCTCACCTTTAAACTTTTCAACAGCAGAAATTACAGCTCTCCCTATTTCTTGGGCAGAACTGGGGGTAGTATCACTTAAAACTTTAAATAATTTTTCTCTGCCAAAAAATTCTTCCCTATCATTTTGGGTTTCGATAAGCCCATCCGAATAAATAAAAAAACAATCTCCGGAATTAACTTTTAGGGATTCCTGATGGAAAACTCCTTTTTCTGAAAGCCCCAAAGCTTGATTAGCAATGGTTGTTTCCTTTAATCTATGATTCAGAATATGAACAGGCGGTAAATGACCAGCATTGATAAATTTTATAGTATCGGAATCCGGTTGTAAATGTAAATAAATAAGTGATACAAAACGCTCCGGAATACCATCCCGATATAATATTTTATTGGTTTCAGTCACAATTCTCTGCAAAGAGTCTGACAAGGGTTCAACTGCACGCAAAGTGGCCTGTAATTTGGCAGCTATTAATGCAGCTCCCAGTCCTTTACCGGCAACGTCTCCCAGGGCAAATGCCCAGGTGGTTTCTTCATAGTTTATATAGTCAATTATATCACCTCCAATTTCATTGGCAGGTGAACTGTATAGCCAAATATCCCAGCCGCTTATCTCCGGACTTTTATCAGGCATTAAAGCTGATTGCACAGCCCTTCCCACTGCCAGTTCATTTCTGGCTAACAGTTTATCTTTCAACTCTAAAAGTAAAATTATCAAGATCAGTAGAAAACCTATAATATTAAAATTGAAATTTATCACCTGTTCATCACTAATATTGATCTGAGTGGATTGAAAAGAAAGAAATATACTGATTACCAAGAGTATGCGACGCACAGGAGTCAATTTGAAAAAAAGACTCTTCAATATCCACCAGGAAAGAATAAAAAACCGCCTTACCTTACCCTTTTTCCTTAACTGCTGCCGTGCTTTACTATCAAGATAAAAATCATAAATATCTTTTAAGTCCTGCTTAAAAGTTTTTAAATTAGCATTATGCAGATCATCCCACAGAGTTTTTCCGATCCTGGGATCGTTTCTCTTATAATTTTTCTTACTCATGTTTATTAAAATAAAGAAATATTCGAGTTTTACAAGAAAAAACTTATAAAGGGAAAAAAGGAGAATGGAATATAATCCAAAAGACAAAAGAAAAAAAACTTACCCTGTAAAAACGAAGGAACAAGATACAAAAGAAAGAATCACAATAATCAAATAACAAATTACAAATATCAAACAAAACAAGTTTTTTTGATCATTTCGGTCATTGGATTTTGGGATTTATTTGCTATTTGGTGCTTGTTATTTGGAATTTTAATAAACTCAGCTTGCCGGATATTTTTTTGGTTATTTTTTTTAAAAAAAAAGTAACTTTATAGATATAATATAAAGGTGGACTCCATCTTGAAGATGACATCCACCTTGTAAATCTACGATATTTTAAAAATCAAGCAAAAATCAAACGACCTACCACTGCATCCACTTTTCTTCTCCCAAGAGTTCATTCAGTCTTTCAGCTACGATTTCCTCTTTATTCTGCAGTCGTTTTTCATTATTTGCTTTTGCTTCCGCCAGTCTCTCTTCTAATCGCTGAATTTCTTTTTCTCGATTTTGCTGGCGGATATCGAAAATTTTATTCAGCAGTTCAGTTATCTGATTCTTAAGCTCTTCTTTCTGAGATTCATTTTCTGTACTCTTATACTGATCAACAAGTTCTTTGGTCTGTTTCTCCAGTTTTTCCTTCTCCTGCATGGCTTCATACTGTTCAGGATCTCTCTCTTTGAGCTGATCCACATACTGCATTTCACGGTATGCTCTCATAAGTAACCGGTGATACAGCATATCTCTGGTTCCTTTCAGTTCCAATAATTTTTGATATTTTTCTTCCGGATAGGTAGCTTTCACATGATTTAGAGCTACCTGTTCCTGTTCCGGAGTTAATTTCTGCACCTCCGGTAAAATCCTATCTGGTCTGTTTCTCAAATTTTGAGGTCGATTTTGAGCATTAGCAAAACCAGTTATACTTATTATAAGACCAAATATAATAATATATAAAATTTTATTTTTCATGACTGTACCTCCTTCTATATTTCATTTAAATATTCTAAACTTTCTTCAATAAAATCTAATTCCTTCCTAAACGATGAGGACACATCATTATCTTCCCATATTTGTTCATACTCACCAATTGATTCCAGTTCAGAGGAAAGATCACTGGATTCGATCCAGTCCAGGGTATATTCCAGGTTATCAACCTGGGCAATAAAATTATCATCCCAATCGGTAGCAAGGGTTTCTCTGTAATCAGAAAACATTATCTTTCTAATCGGACTTAAGATCACTACTAAAACTAATACCGATACTGCTGCTGCTATACTTACCGGCTTCTGATAGTCCATCCATAAGAATGCGAACCATTCAGTAATCCCGGCAAAGAATTTCTTTTTTTCTCCTGCTTGCCGGGCTCTCTGCCGTATTGTTTGGGCAACCTTGGAAGAAGGCTGCTCCAGAGGCATTTCTTTTATATTTTTCCAGACATTTTTTACTCTATTCAGTTCCAGCCGGCATAACTTGCATTCTTTCACATGATTCTTAAAGGCTCTTTTCTCCGCGCCGGATAATTCTCCGAAAAAGTATACATAACATTTTTTTTGTTGCTCACAGGACATCATTTTTCCAACCCTCCCCATTCTTTACTCACAATTTTTTTTAACTTTCCTACTGCGTAATGCATTCTTCCCAAGACCGTATTTAAGGAACACTCACATCTTTCGGCTATTTCTTTAAAAGTGAGATCCGCATAGAGACGAAGCAGAACCACCTGTTTTTGCTCATCAGGAAGTGCCTGGATAGCATTTTTTAGACGAATAACTCCTTCCTGCTTAAGGAATTGGCTTTCCGGATTTTGAGTAATTGTGTTTTCCAAACTATCCATCCCCTTCTCACTTATATTTTCATCAATTTCTTTTTTAGACTGTTTCCTGTAATAATCAATGCAATTGTTATGGGCAATACCGAACAGCCAGCTTCCGAAACTTCCTTTTTCTGTGTAATTTTTCAATCCCCGAATAACCTTAAACCAGGTTTTCTGAAATATATCTTCCGCTGTTTCCCGATTATGGGTGTATTTGAGAATATAGGAAAATAATGGTTTTTCATACTTTTTATACAAACGATCAAACCCTTTCTGGTTACCGGTTAAAAACAAATTAATGAATATACTGTCTTGTTTTCCCTGATCTTTCATAATCCACCTCAATTAACGAAATTTTTAACAATTTATTGTATATTCGGATAAAATTCAATCCCGGATATTTGACATAAATAAAAATAATAACTACATTATTTTTATTTATGTGTATTAGGTGCCTGAAGCATATGATTTTTAATTTATAAAACCTTAATTTTCTTAACTGAAAAGGAGTAACCATGAAAATAAGACAAGTAGTTTGCACAGTAATGTTATTGCTTATGGCAACTTCCCTGGTTCAAGCCCAGCATTATCAGGCGGGAATATTTTTTAATGTAGGATTTCCTCAAAAGGAATTCAAGGAAAATATAGAATCCAATGGATACGGCCTCTCCGGCTATTTTCTCTATAATTTTCCCTACTCTCCGGTTTCCATCGGGGCTGCCGCCAAATTCCTGATATACGGAAGAGAAACCTGGGAAGAACGATTTGTTTCTATTGTCAATGTAGATGTTACCACCACCAACAGCATCTTTATGGGAGAATTTATGATCAGGCTGCAGCCTCCGGAAGGATATGTGCTTCCCTATATCGACGGGCTGGCGGGTTTCAGTTATCTAACAACAGACACAAAAATTACAAATCAAAGAAATAATGAAGAAATTGCTAGTAATAAAATTTTTGATGACATTACTTTCAGCTATGGCATCGGATACGGAATCCAATTCTGTGTGTATAGAAATCCGGAGGTAAATAATCTGGACAATGATCTCATAGGAGTATACCTGGATATCGGGGGGCAGTACCTGAAAGGCGGCATTGCCCAATACTTAAAAAAAGGTTCTATTGAAATAGATGAAAACGATAATGTTACTTATGACATTAATGAATCTACAACTGATATTTCCGTACTGAAAATCGGGGTTTCCTTTGTTTTCAGGTAAAATATTCAATAATGGGATAACCAAAAAAACTACATAATACCCTAAAATTTCAAGGAGAAGGTTTTGCAAATCGCTGTCACTGCAGACTTGCACCTGAGTGAACGCAAAAAATATCCGGAACGGTATCGTACCCTGGAGCATCTCCTGGATACCATCCTGGAAATGAAAATTAATCATTTAATTATTGCCGGTGATCTTTTTGATCAGGAAAGTCATAATTATAAGGATTTTGATTCAGTATGCTCTCATCCCAAATATAAAAATATCCAGTTTCACCTTATTCCCGGAAACCATGATATATCTCTGGAAAAACGAATGCTCAGTGCGGAGAACACTCAGGTCTACTCTTCTCCGGAATTAAAACAATTCGATCTCATGAGCCTGATGTTCTTCTTTCTTCCCTATACCAAAGAAAAATCCATGGGAGAATGCCTAGCCAAATATGAAGAAAAATTGGAAAAAAATAAATGGGTACTCATCAGTCACGGAGACTGGATTTCCGGAATGAGTGAACCCAATCCCTGGGAGCCGGGTGTATATATGCCGCTCACCAAAAGAGATATTGAACAATTCAAGCCAGCCCAGGTAATCTGCGGACACATTCATAAACCTATGGATAGTATAGAAATACACTATCCCGGCTCCTTATGCGGGCTGGATATTAACGAAACCGGTAAGAGAAGATTTCTCATTATCGATTCTGAAACCGGCAGTATTGAATCCCACCCTATCTATCCGGAAATTATCTATTTTAATGAATCCCTTACCGTGCTTCCGGTGCAGGACGAAGAAAAATATCTGCATGATCAAATTAAACAAATGATCAAATCCTGGGAAATACCGGACTCTGAAAAAAGTAAAATTAAATTGAGATTGAAAGTATCGGGATATTCAAAAAATAAAAATAAGTTACATAAGCTTATTATTCAGGAACTCAAGGATATCAGCTTTTATGAAGGCAAACCGGATCTGTCCGACGTCTATGTATCCGATGATCTGGATCGAGAGGAAATTACCAAACAGGTGTATAAGGAAATCGATAATCTACAATGGCCCCAGCATGAAAATGAACCGGATAAAACCCAGATACTACTCCAGGCTCTACGCTTAATTTATGAGGAATAAGTATGCCGGTAAGAATTAAAAATATTAATATTACCAATCTGGGACCCCTTAAATCCTTCACTATCAAACCCACCCTGGTTAATCTGATTTATGGTAAAAATGAGATGGGTAAAACCCATCTGGTTGAATTCTTGATCCATTCTCTTTTCCGCAATCCCAAACTCTGGCCTTCCCGATCGGTGCAGGGCAATGGGAAAATTACTGTGGAAGGACTGAAAAAAAATGAGATGAATTTTTCTCCTCTGTCAAAACAAAAAATAGAACATTTCCTGGAAACACAACAAACCGGCCTGCCTGCGGATTTCTCCCGACTTCTGGTAGTCAGGGGAGCCGAACCAGGGCTTAAGGAAAAAAATGATAAAGAATTCAAAGGGGTGGTGGTCAGCAAAAGTATATTAAAAGAATTTCTATCCAGCCAGGACATTCTCACCCGTATTGATCAAGGAATTTCACAAACCATAAAAAAAGCCCAGATAAATGATTCCTATGTAAGTGGCGATAAAAAAGGGGAAATAAAGAGGAAAGAAGAATTAGCCCAAAAACTTAAAAATCTGGACCAACTAATTAATCAGGTTGACAGAATCTATTCCGGAGGATACAGAACGACCCTGGATACTAAAAGAAAACAACTCCGGCAAGAGCAAGATCAACTGGTAAAAGCAAAACGGTATTGTGCCTATACCATACATAAAAAAATCACTGAACTGGAAGATGAAAAATCAAAAATTCCCGAATCCAATCTGCAGGAAGCCCGGGAACTGCTGAGTCTTTACAAACAAAAGATCGAAGAATATAAACACAAAAAGGAAGAAAAAGAGAAATCAGAAGCAAAGAGCCGTCATTATGACTGGTTAATCACTGCCAGTGATGTGTATGAACAATTAGTAAGCCAGCAAGGCAATAAACCCAGTGTACTGCTCCTAATTCTGGCCTTGTTTTTTCTCATATCTTCCGGTGTATTTTCCTATCTGCAAATATTCCTGGGAGTAGTCGGTTCCCTGGCAGCAGTGCTGTTTTTTGGTCTCTTCTATCTGCAAAAATTCCGCCTTTCCCTCCAACATGCTTCCGGAAGGGAAGAAAAGAAAAAAATTGAAAAAACCTTTCAGACAAATTTTGGTCAAAAAATGACCGGATTAGCCACTCTACGGGAAAAATTAAACAGCCTGGAAGAACACTACAGTAAAGCAAAAATTCTCCGGGATCAACTTTTTTCTGAATTAAGAACGATTGAAAACAGAAAAATCAAGCTTAATCAATTAATTACTGATTTAACCGGAGAAACTATTCCTCCGGAAAACTGGGGGAAAACTCTTCAGGAGCTAAGTGACCAACGCCGACAAATTGAGCAAAAAATTAAAGAAAAAAATGATGAACTCAATGAGTATGGAATAAAATCATCGGATTATGTAAAAAATAAACCGGACATTGCCTTTTCTCAGGACAGACTTGAGACCATAAATGAGGATATTGAGAAAATTGAGAATGAACTTAATCAAGAAAATCAGATACTGGAAGATCTGAAACGTTCCATTTATCGAATTACCGACGAGGATGTGGCCCATAACTGGGAATCTCTCATCCAGAACTTAAAAGAAAAGAAAAAAAGAATAACCGATGAGTATAAGCAGATTAGCGCAGAAATAGTAGGTAAGGCTCTGGTTCATCGAGTATTGCAAAAATTTCAAAGGGATGAAGATACCAAAATAAATCAGGGATTAAAATCTCCGGTAGTATTGGAACCTCTGCAAAAAATAACCCGGCGTTACAACAATCTGGAATTAAATGGAGAGGAATTGATTGTTTCGGATACATTTAACGATTTTTCCTTTTCCGATCTGAGTACCGGCGCCCAGGAACAGGTACTTCTCTCCCTTCGCATAGGATTCAGCCGCCATCTTTTTAGCAAAGATGCTCTTTTCTTGATCCTCGATGATGCCTTCCAGTACTCTGACTGGGAAAGGCGCGAATTCCTGGTAAACCAAGTGGTGGAACTGTCCCAACAGGAATGGCAAATACTCTATTTGACCATGGACGATCATATCAAATCCCTGTTTGAAAAAAAGGGAAAAAAGCTTGGTCAAAATTTTAAAACCTTCGAACTAAGGAACTAATTCTTTATTTTTCATGATTAGCTGCAATAAAACTGAAATACTCACTTCTATAGAGGGTATTACTATACCCCTAAAACCTACTTTACGGAGAATGGGCTATCCGGGTGATATAAAACATATGGGAGCACACATTGAAAGTATTTTTAGGGAATTAATAAGGGAAGCTGAGAATCTTATTACACCTGCCGGTTCCTATATCATCTTGAAAATTAAACAGAACAATCAAAAAATCATTAGCTTCGAAAACTCAGAATTTTCTCTAAAAAGTTCCCAGGTGGGAAAGATGCTGTCCCAAGCCCTCTATGTTGTGATTTTTATGGTTACCATTGGACTGGATATTGAGAAAAGAATCAAGGATTTCTTAAAAAAAGATGAAATGACCAGCGCCTTTATTCTGGATGCCATTGCCTCCGAAACCACAGATGCAGTGGCTGACACCCTGCATTACGATCTAATCAAAAATAAAGCAGCCGCACAAGGATATAGTGTTACTCCCCGATTCAGCCCGGGATACGGCGATTGGGAAATTAGGGTACAGCCGGAAATATTGAAAATCTGCCGGGGAGATAGAATCGGGATAAGAGTAAATGAATCCTCTCTCATGATTCCCAGAAAGAGCGTATCCGCTGTATTCGGCCTGAAAAAAAATAGATGATAGAAAACATAAGTCAGAAGACAGAAGTTAGTTTAGAGAAATTAGCAAATTGTTACAAAAAATAACATTTTTATCTTTTATCTTTTTTCTTTTGTATTTTGTCTTTTGTATTTTTTCTTTTTTCTTTTATCTTTTGTCTTTATATCGGTTAATATGAAAACAAGACACCCAATATTCTCTCCATCTTCTGCTTTGAATAAAAAAAGGATGCACTATGAAAAACACCCTGCTGAAACGATTTTTTCGATATGTAAAAATGGACACTCAGTCCCAAGAAGGGGTAACCGACCAGTTTCCCAGTACGGAAAAACAAAAAAAATTAGCCAGGATTCTGGTTCAGGAGTTAAAGGAGGTTGGCTGTAAAGATACTGTTATGGATACATACGGATATGTGATGGCTACCTGTAAAAGTAATGTGAGCAATAAGGCAAGAGGTGCAATTCCGGTAATCGGATTTTTAGCTCATATGGATACCTCACCGGATGTTTCCGGAAAAAATGTAAAACCAATGGTACATAAGAACTATCAAGGAGGTGATATTCCGCTCCTGGGTGACAGCACACAAATTATAACTGTCAAAGATAATCCGGAATTAAAGAAATACCTGGGAAAAGATATTATCACCTCGGACGGCACCACTCTTTTAGGGGCGGATGACAAGGCTGGGATTGCCGAGATTATAACCATGCTGCAGTATCTGCAGGAACATCCTGAGGTTAAGCATGGTGACCTGAAGATCGGATTTACTCCGGATGAAGAGATAGGCAGAGGAACGGAACATTTTGATCTAAAAAAATTTAAGGCCGACTATGCCTATACTGTTGACGGCGGCAAAGCCGGGGAGGTCGAAAATGAAACCTTTAATGCCTCCCTGGCGGAAATTTCAGTTAGGGGAAAAAACATCCATCCCGGATATGCCCAGGGCAAGCTGGTAAACAGTATCAAAATTATCTCGGATATAATACACAAAATGCAAAATCTGTCCGCTCCGGAAACCACGGAAAAAAGAAAAGGCTACCTTCATCCTTATCAGCTGCAAGGGGGAGTGGAAAAATCTACTGTAAAAATACTGCTCCGGGATTTTGAACCAAAAGGAATTAAAAAGAAAACTGACCAACTGAAAAAAATATGTGCCTCCCTACAAAAAAAATATCCCCGGGCAAAAATCAACTGTACTATTAAGGAACAGTACCAGAATATGCACGTAATTCTGGATAAGGAACCCAGGGTAACCGAATATGCTCTTCAGGCAGTGGAACAATCCGGCTTAAAACCTAAACTACAGTATGTTCGGGGCGGTACGGACGGAGCCAGACTCTCTTATAAAGGATTATTGACTCCCAACCTTTTTACCGGAGGTATGAACTTTCACAGTAAAACTGAATGGATCCCGCTCCCGGCCATGGAAAAAGCGGTGGAGACCTTGGTAAATCTGGTTAAGATATGGGCGGAGAGGAAATAACATGGTCTGATCACCCGGGATATCCATCCCGGGCGTTTGTTTTTGGGATGGATATCCCCATTCATCATACGGCCAGGATACATATCCTGGCCGATCCAAAAAATTTATGAGAGATTTAATCGATTTAAAAAAAAACTGGATAATATTGATTCTCATAAATAAATATAGGGAATTATATTCTTCCTAAACTCTTTGGTTATTAGTTAGCTTTAAGCCTCATTTTTAACCAGGGTTCTACCCTGGAACGGATTATTAGGGAGGGCTGAGCCCTCCTCTTCTATGGGGCTTCTACCCCATAATCAAGTGGATTATAAAATCCACCCAGTTTACACTCTGGGTAAGATATCCGGGGTGATCACGATATTAGTATTTTAGGGAAGAGGAATAGCGCCAAGCTGCTGCAAAAGACCAAGCTGGTCGAGTGCTTCCCATTCCTCTACGGCTTTGCCGTTATCAACTCGAGTAATTATAATACCAGTTATGGTCACCTCTTTACCTGTTGGTGCTATACCTTGAAGCTCACCACTATGGGTACCACGAATCTTCCAGCGTGTTACCACTTTGTCCCCAACGGCAATTATATCTTCAACACTGGCCTTGGTATCTGGGAAAGCAGTAAGAAACATATCATGTTGTGCTTTAAAACCCTCTGCATCAAGATCTCCCGCAAAGCCGTGATAGACGTAATTCGCACCAAAATACTCATCCAAATAGCTCTCGTTACCCTTGTTCATCTCGTCAAAATAACGTTGGACTAATAATTTGTTTTTTTCTACTAATACATCCACGCTGGTTTTTTTTGTACAACCAAGTAAAATTGTAATTATTCGATCGTCCTGGATTTCATAATCCAGGACGCATTTCTCTGGGGCCTCTGC
>CAZKMO010000049.1:0-22108 GCA_964554015.1 uncultured bacterium | reverse complement strand
GACAATTGTTTCCACCATGGAAATGGGGGCAGGATCCAGGGGAGAATCAACCCGTCCGATTTTCCCAACTACATGCTTCACTTCCGGAACAGAATAGAGGGCTCTGTCCAGTTTATGCAGGACATCGAGAGTTTCTTCCATTCCGGCGTGAGCCATGGTGGTTGGCATATAGAGATATGACCCTTCATCCAGGGGAGGCATAAATTCTCTTCCCAGTCCGGGAAAAGTATTATTTAGTTTTTGATACACAGCAGTGCGTTTGATAATATGAGGCATGAATCCAAAAATTCTGCCAAAACCCATCCAGATAAACATGCCCAGAATAAGGAGAAGCGCCGGACCGGCCAGAGTAATTTTCTTGTGATCCAGAGCCCAGCTGAGCAGGGAAGGATAGTATTTGGTGAACAGCATAAGTGCTCCCATGACCACACTGATAATCAGGGAAACAAAAACAAAATTAAGAACTACGGGTCTGTCCCTTCCCAGAGGGGACCAGGTGGTAGCTAGTATTACCGTCACTACTATAATAACAATCCAGTTAAGGACAGTAGGAGAGGTTTTTATAATTTTTGTATGCAGCCGGGGTTTTAGTATCTGAAAAATTCCAAATAACAGCACCAGGAGTCCGAACCACCATTTAACAATAAATATGCTGATCAATCCGGTAACAATTATTCCAACATCGATCAATTTTCTATATTCGGCTTTATTAATTTTTTTGGTGAATAAAAGGGAAGCAAAAGGGGGCAAGATTGTCAGGGTAATAATTATGGAACAAATCAAAGCCAGAGTTTTGGTATAGGCCAAGGGTTTAAACAATTTTCCTTCCGCTGCCACCATAGTAAAGACCGGCAGGAAACTGACTATAGTAGTGGATACTGCAGTCAACACTGCTCCTCCCACTTCGGAGGTAGCCTGATGGATAAGTTTAAGTTTCTTGGGATTTTCCTTATTCTCTTCCAGATGCCTTAAAATGTTTTCGGAGACGACAATTCCCATATCCACAATAGTACCGATGGCAATGGCAATACCGGAAAGAGCAACAATGTTGGCATCCACCCCGAATAATTTCATTCCGATAAAGACCATTAAAACTGTCAGGGGCAGTAAACTGGTTATCAGAACGGATGCGGTAAAATGCATGATCATGATAAGAATAACAATTACCGTAATCAGAATTTCATCCCGTAAGGCATTGTTAAGAGTACCCAGGGTTTCCTGAATTAACTCTGACCTGTCATAAAAGGGTACGATGGTTACCCGAGTCGTACGTCCATCCGGCAGCTGTTTTTGGGGTAATCCCGGACTAATTTCTTTGATTTTTTCTTTAACATTATTGATAGCAGCCAGGGGATTTTCACCGTATCGTACCACTACTACTCCTCCTACTGCTTCGGCTCCCTCCTTATCCAGAGCACCCCGCCGCTGGGCAGGGCCAAAGGCAACCTGAGCTATATCTTTTATGTAAATGGGAGTGTTATTCACAGTTTTAACCACGGTGAAACGGATATCCTGCAAGTTTTTTATAAAACCTATACCCCGTACAATATACTCTACCCGGTTCACTTCGATTGTACGGGCTCCTACGTCAAGGTTGGAAAGTTTTACAGCTTGGAAAACATCGGTAAGAGTAACATTATTCTGCTGCAGGGCTACCGGATCAACATTAATCTGATATTCCTTGACATATCCTCCTATGGACGCAACTTCTGCCACTCCCTCAGCTGATTGCAGTCCATAACGGACATACCAGTCCTGGATAGAACGAAGTTCATCCAAAGACCACCCCCCGGTGGGGTTGCCCTGGGTATCCCTGCCTTCCAGGGTATACCAGAAAATCTGCCCCAAAGCGGTCGCATCCGGCCCCAGGGATGGTTTCACCCCTTCCGGTAAGGAATTGGGGGGAAGTGAATTGAGTTTTTCCAGTATCCTGCTTCTGGACCAATAAAAATCCACATTATCCTTAAAAATGATGTAGATAGAGGAAAAGCCGAACATGGAATTGGAACGAATGGTTTTTACGCCCGGAATTCCCAGCAGGGATACAGTAAGAGGGTAGGTGATCTGATCTTCCACGTCCTGGGGAGAGCGTCCCATCCATTTGGTAAAAACAATCTGCTGGTTCTCACCTATATCAGGAATGGCGTCAACCGGTACCGGAGATCTGGCAATACCCGGTAGATGCCAGTCAAAAGGAGCCACCAAAAGTCCCCATAGTACAACTGAAACCAGGAGTAAAAAAACAATTAACTGGTTTTCCAGACAGAGTCTGATTATTTTATCCAGGAAATTTTCATTTTCCCGGTTGATTTCACTATTTCTGGTTTTCATATCTTTGTTACCGGGTGATGGGCTTGAGTTCTGATTTTATTTCACCACAGCCTAGCATTTTTTCTCCAAAGTAAGGATTGTTAATCTGTTCGGTGGATTGCATCCAAAAAGCCCCCTTATTATCAAAAGCCATGGGGCAAAATATTTCATAATATGACTTCTTTTCCGTATGACCGAATTGTTTTTGTAAATTAATAATTTGCATACTAAGGCCGGCAAAGGCCTTTCGTACCTCAGCTAGGGATTGGAAATGATCGATATGCTGCAGGATTTCTTCCAATCCGGTCTTATATTCCATCCATTTTTGATTATCCGCTCCAGCCTGCTGATCCGCTTTTTCCAGGTTTTCCCTTAGTTGCCTCAGTCCGGCAAGCGCTTGCTTGAAATTATCATCTTTCAGGGCTGTCTGTACCGTAAAATAAACCTGGTAGACAGAAGTAAGAGAATGGAAGAAAGAAGGATCAGGTTCGGCAGACGTGCTTTGTTTAGGGGCTCTAGATTGGGGGGTATAATGAGTCTAACTCTCTTCCCGGGGATTCATCATGCTGGGTTTGGCAGCAATCTGCATAGCACTGTCGATTTTAAAATTACCTTTAACTGCCACTCTTTCCCCTTCTTTCAAGCCGGAATTGACCACATAGTAATCACCGGCGCGGACTCCCAGATCAATCTCTCTGCCCTCATAGATAAATTTTCCCTCTTTTTCCTGTTCGACATAGACAATGGCCCGGGTTCCGGTTCTCAAGACTGCCGAGGCAGGAATTAACAAAGGTTTGCTGCCGGTTCTATCCTTTTTTATCTCAGAAAATACAATTCCTTTTACAAACATTCCCGGTTTCAAATGGCCGGCCTGGTTATCCAGATTCAGCCTTACTTTCACTGATCTGGTTTTTTGACTCAATATAGGATCAATAAAATCTATTCTGCTGGAAAATGTTTCTCCGGGCAAGGCCTCTACCTGAATAGAAACTTCCTGGCCCAGCTTTAGATGAGACAGATCAGATTCAAAGGCATCCAAAACCACCCACACCTGATCCAGATCAGCTATGGTATAAATGGGGGTTCCTTTCTGCACGTAGATACCCTGCTCTGCCTTCATATGGGTGACAACACCGCTGATAGGGCTGGTGATGGTGAGGCGGTCAAGAGCAGAAGAACGTGCCTCCAGCCGGGCTATCTGTTCATCAGTTAATCCCAGCTGGATGAGCTTCTCCCGAGCTGCCTCTCTAGTGGCAGTTATCATTTCCCGGGTCAAAGCGTCATCTGTTTTTTCACTCTGCTTTAAGCTCTGCAGGTATTCTTCCTGAGCAGCATAAAGAGTGGGACTGTAAATTTCAACCAGAGGATCACCTTTTTTTACCCTTTTTCCGGTAAAGTCAATATAGAGTTTTTCCAGCCGGCCTTCCACCCAGGAGGTGATGCGCTTAACCCTGGTTTCGTCATATTCTATCTTTCCGGAAAGGCGAAGTTCTGTTCTGGCAATACCCCGCCTTACCGAAACAGTTTCAATTTCCGCCATTTTCCTGGCTGCCTCGGACAGAGCCAGTTCCGTTGTTCCCAGATCAGTTTCCTCAGTTTCAAGAGGGATGAGATCCATAAAACAGATGGGACATTGACCAGGCTCAGGTAATCGGATCTGGGGATGCATGGAACAGGTCCAGATTTCCACCTCTGACTTTGATTCAGCTTCTGCAGGAGCAGGTTGGTCGGTTGATTTCTGGGTATTATCCGTACCAATTTCTCCCAACCCGTAACCCAGAATAAAAACAAGGATCAGCCAGAGCCAGGATTTCTTAACAGGAATTTTCCTGAAAGTTGTAATAATTTTTTTCATATTGAGATTTATTTTTCCCATAATGTTCCCCCTGTTATTAAATCGAGATTAGCAAGAGCAATATAGTAATCGGAGAGAGCTTTCTGGGCTGAGAGACGGTACCTCAGATACATTTGCTGAAAATCAATAAGGTTCAGGAATTCGGTGTCACCGCTGATATAGGCTTTTTCCGAAGCTCGCAGGGACTCCAGCGCTTTAGGCAGTAACTTTTCTCTGTACAGCTTAATTTTTCGGCCGGTTTCTTCTATCTGGAACCAGATAGATTCAAATTGATTGCGGAGATTGTTTTGCTGATCTTCATAGGTAAAATCTGATTTAATCTTCTCCAGCCGGGCTGATTGAATCTTACTTGATTGTTTGAAAAACCACAAAGGTATACTCACAGATCCCATGATCATGAGAGGATCTTTTCCGCTTTCCGGTACCGGCTCTCCGGCAAGATTGTATTTATTTCCGGTAGCAATATAATCCACTCCCAGGCTGAAATCCGGCAAAAAATTCAATTTATTCAGTTTAATTTTTTTGTTCATTATCCGGGTGGATAATACCAAACTTCTGAGCCGGGGATTATTATTCAGCATCAGTTGAATGGCTTCTTCTTTGGATCGGGTAAGGGGAGTAAAGATAAGACTGTCCGGGGTTGAGATATAATTTATATCGATATTTAAAAGCCAGCGAAAGGTTTCCAGATAAGGTTTTTGTTTGTTCTGCAGAGTTTCCAGTTCATCCTGCAGTTTTAGCAGTTCCATCTGCGTTTTCATTAGATCAGTATAACTGGCGATATTGCTTTTATATCGAGTTAGAATAACTTTCTCCCAACTCTCTATCAGAGTTATATTCTGAAGAGTAATGGTAATAGCTTTCTTCAGATAATAGTTCTTATAATACACTTCGTATAATTGTAATAGTTTTTTATTTATAACTTCTTGCAGATATTGGAAAGAAGCCTGAGCCTGTAACCTCTGCATATGGGATCTGGTTACCAGTTTTCCCGGCCAGGGAATAGGCTGCCGAATCCCTAATCTATACTCCTGGGGTCCCACAGCGGTCTCAATATTATGAATAAAGTAACCGAAACTGATTTGAGGATCAGGCAGTCCTTTTTCTGCGGTAATTTTCTTTTGAGTGGCTTTCCAGCCGGCGAATGCGGATTTAATGGCTGGATCATTTTCTAAAAGTATCTTTCTATATTCGTTCAAATCCGGTTGACTGCTTAGTTTGATGTTTTGTTTCGAAAAGAACGATGTTTCTACTGTTTTTTGAATCTCCTGGGTTGTCAGCACCTGAGCCTGGATGAGGCCATACATTCCCATGGTAATTATTAAAGTAATAGTAAGAAGAATAATAGTTTGTTTGTTGTTTATGATTTTCATGTTTGAACTCTTTTTCCCTAAAAATGAATTCAACAGGGAGGCCTTGTTTTTAATATTTTAAGTCTCCCTGTTTATTATTTTGTTTATTTTTTTTCCTGCTTCTGATATTTTTCCGGATTCTTTTGGAACTTTTCTTTGCAGTTCGGGCAGCAAAAATAAACTTTTTCCCCTTTGTGAACAGTAAAGACCTCCTGACTGGAGGGCTTTCCTGACACCGGACAGGGAACGGATTCCAGGGTTACCCCATCATCTTTCATTTTTTCCATATACTTTTCTGGGTCTTTTTTAAAGGTGTCAATGCATCCGGAACAGCAGAAATATATCCGCTTGCCATCATAATCGGTATATATTTCCTGGTTTATCTTATTGCCCATAACCGGACAAAATTCCTGATTTCCCTTACTTTCTCCTAAAGCCTCTTTATTCTGGAGATCTTCTATACTGACTGTTTCAGTTTTACTTTGTTTTTTATGGTTGTCAGTTTCCTGCTGGGCTATCAGGGCCTGAGATGTAAAGGCTATTCCCAGAAATAAAATAAGTACAAAAAAGAATAATTTAGTTTTCATGATACTACTCCTTCTATTCAGGTTAATTATATATTTATCTTTTGATTTAATTAATATTTTAAATTTAAAATCTTGCCTCCTTTCCATTTAATTCTGTAAAGCCTGATAAAATGCCTTCCAGAAAGGATCGACCCGGGGATGCTCCAGGGGTTTTTTTGTTCCTTTGGATATGATTGTTTTACCCCGGGGAGGATCAGTGAGTGCCCCCACTCTGGAAGCCGGGATGTTTTTTTTCTGTAAAGCTTGTAATATATCATTGGTTTTCTCCGGTCTGCAGGAAAGAATCAGGGTTCCTTCACTGATAGCGGCATAGGGATCATCAATATTGAAAAGATCTGATATTTCCAGTACTCCATTTTCCACTACGATGGCCTCTTTATCAATCTCTACCCCTAATCCAGCTGCCTGGGCCAATTCATAGACTCCACCCCAGATACCACCTTCGGTGGCATCATGCATGGCAGTGACGCCTTCGTCTCTAACCCCCACTTGAATAGCGGTCAGGGCGTCTTCTACCACCGACATTTTATAGAAAATATTTTGTGATTTTTTTGTAAACCGGCTGCCGAATCGCGCTGTGAGTTTTTCCGGAAACAGGGCAGCAAAGATACCTGAGGATTCAATAGCCGGTCCTTTGGTGATAATCAAATGATCTCCGGACCGGGCCTGCTTGGGAGTGACATAATCCTGTTTGGAGCCCACTGCCATAACGGTTGCTCCGCCCACCATGGGAAAGTGACAGTTTTCATAGCGGGCCGTATGCCCGCAGATCACGGCAATATCTAATTTTTCACACTGCTCATGAATAACCTGCCAGATGATTTCCAGCTCCTTTTCTTTGACTTCCATGGGAAGGTTCAGATCAATGGAAAGGTAGGTGGGGGCAAGCCCACTGGTCACCACATCCGAGACCAGAATATGAAGGGCAAACCAGGCTGCCCTTTGGTACCCGTATTCCGGAACAATAAAGACCGGATCAGTGGTCAGAGCCACTGCCTGATCGCCAATCTCAACTATTCCCACATCAACTCCATTCTGGGGAGGTACCAGAACTGTATTCCTTTTTTTACCTAATCGGGGATAAATCAATTCTTTGAATACCTCAGGAGAGATTTTGCCGATATCAGGGAGGATTGCTTTCATGCTTTCTCCTTGTTAAGATTCATTTTATTCCATTACATAATCTATCCAGGCCGATCCCATGACCCTATCTTCATCATAAAATACGGCCAGCTGTCCGGGAGTAATTGCTCTCTGAGCTTGATCAAAGGTGACCTTGATTCTGTTATTTTCCTCAAAATTAACTGTGGCCCACTGAGGATGATGTTTATACCTGATTTTGACTTTACATCGCAGAGATTTTTTTACCGCTTTCCGGTTTATCCATAAGAGATCTTTGGCCCTAAAACTGGTTTTAAAGAGATGTTTCCCTTCGCCCACCACAACTGTTCGGGAATCCGCCTCAATCCCGGTAACATAGATTGGTTTACCGGTTGCGATTCCCAATCCTTTTCTTTGACCGATGGTAAATCGGTAAATTCCTGGATGGGAACCCAATATCTGGCCTGCCTGATCAATAATATGTCCTTTAGCAGTGCAGCCATTTCCTGCCTGGGTATTAATAAAGGAAGCCACATCTCCGTCCGGGATAAAACAAACCTCCTGACTTTCCTTTTTCTCATGCACAGGCAGATTATAATTTCTGGCCAGTTCACGGATGGCTCCCTTCCCATAATTACCCAGAGGGAACAATGCCCGCTGTAAAGAATTCTGAGTAATTCTGGCTAAGAAATAGGACTGGTCTTTGTTTTTTTCCCGGGCCCTTTTTAGAACCATAGTTTTAGATTTTTCAGATTTTTCTACAATTGCATAGTGACCGGTTGCCAGAAATCCGGCCTTGAATTCATCAGCAATTTCCAGCAAAGCTCCGAATTTGATGAATCTGTTGCAGACCACACAGGGATTGGGGGTTCTTCCCTTCAGGTATTCGGATACAAAATAATCCACCACCTTTTTTTTGAAGATTTTTTCCAGGGAAATTGTATGATGTTCGATATCCAGCTGTTGGGCAACTTGACGGGCATCCCGGAGATCCGGTTCCGAACAGCATAAATTATCTCTTCCCCAGAATTTGGCGCTCAGGCCGATTACTTCATATCCTCTTTTTTGTAATATAGCAGCAGCAACGGATGAGTCCACCCCTCCGCTCATGGCCACTGCCACGCGTTTGGATTTCATATTCTATTTATCTCTTACCTCCAGTGTTTCATTCATACTCCCGGTTCGATATCCTTCCAGATCAAGGGTCACATATTGATATCCAATATGCTTTAATTCTTTGATTATTTCCAGCCTCGTCTTTGGAGATAAAATTTCCGGTAAATGATTTTGGTCGATTTCAATTTTGGCAGTATTGTGATTGTGCCTTACTCTTACCTGCCTGAAACCTTTAGCCATGAGAAAGTCTTCCGCTTTTTCCACCATTCGCAGGTGCTTGCTGGTGATGGTATGACCGTAAGGAAATCGGGAAGAAAGACAGGCATAGGCAGGTTTGTCCCAGGTAGAAAGATGCATCTGTCTGGATAAAAAACGAATTTCCTTTTTTGTTAACCCGGCTTCTTTAAGCGGACTCCTTACTCCCAATTCCTTTAAAGCTTTTAATCCGGGCCGGAAATCAAAATCGTCATCTGCATTGGACCCGTCACACAGAGAAGAGATTTTATGTTTCTCTGCCACTCCTTTCAGCCTGGCAAAGAGTTCTTTCTTGCAATAATAACATCTGTTTTCCGGATTAGTTGAAAAACGGGGATCACTGAGTTCTTTGGTCTGAATAATTTCATGGGAAACATTCAGGGTGCGGACAAAATCCAATGCTTCCTGGTACTCCCGTTGGGGGAAGGTATCCGACCTGGCGATCACCGCCAGAACATTCTTACCCAAGATAGTTTTTGCAACTGCCAGTAAGAAGGTGGAATCCACCCCACCTGAATAGGCTATAAGGGTGCTTCCCAATTGGGAGAGAATCTTTTTTAACATTATGTATTTTTCAGATAACATAAAATGTTTTCCTATTAAAAATGCACTTCCATGGCCTGGACAGGACAGGTGGGAACGCACAGTTCACAAGCGATACATTTTTGGTTATAAAAATGAACTATTCTTGTAGAAGGCTCCATTGCCAGGGCACCGGTGGGGCAGATACCCACACACATACCACATTGTGTACATCTGTTATCATTTCGTATGATATCCCGACTTAATGGTTGAACTTCCACCCCGATATTGCTCAGATAACTAATTCCATTCTGATAATTATCATTCTGACCCAGGAGTTCCAGAACCATAAGTCCCTCTTCATTGGGCGTTACATAGGCCTTGAGGATATTGAATTCTAATTTGTACTCTTTGACCAAATTGCATACAATAGGCTGTTCGACCAAGCGATGCGGAAATTTTAAAACAATCCGTTTTTTAATCATAGGAATTCCTCTTTGATTATGCGAGGCTGAATAAATGAAAAATTTCAAAAATACAACCCCGCATTTTATCCGTTTATTGCTCAAAAGGCCTTTCCTTTAATGATTGAATGGTTAAGCCTGATTCTTGTCCGGGAATCGAGGCTACCGGTTCGGTCAAAAGAAATTGTTCCTTTTGGATCCACTCTTTCAAAGTTTCTGCTATCTCCACTGCCTTTGGATAACTGGATAGAGAAGCAGTAGGAATTTCCCTGTCCTTAACTTTTATCTTTCCACTCTTCAATTGGGCATAGGAGACTTCAGCCAGGCTTTCGGAGATACCCTGCGGATAGGCTTCGCCGTAATCAACAACCTGAGCGAAGATTTCCTCATCCCTGACTGCTGTAAATTCAGCCATCTCCTCATTAAGAATGGGGATGGGAATGCCGATTCCAACAGTTAAAGTAACTCCATAACCATACATGGATGTTCCCATCAGCCATTCGGGTTTCATCTGCTTCAAATCACCTATCACAGCCAATGTGCCTGCCGGAATACAGGGGACACCGTTTTCCTTTCTCTTGGCGGAAGGGTTGTGCTGTGTTCCCTGCCAGGCCACATAGCCTGTGCCACCGCCCAGGAAAATTCTGGTGCCAATACCAATTGTCTTATACAGAGGATCGTTTAGAAGAGGTGAGAGTTGACCCGCACTACAGTAATTGGCATTCCCCAGTTTCGGTTTCAAAGAACCCATATAAGTATAGATGATCTTATCCAAAAGATTAACCGCAACATTGTAGTTCTGATATGAATTTCTGGGATTGAAAAGCACTGCTTCATTCACATCATTAATATTTATCCAGGTCTCAATCTTTTTTCTGGGATAGCAATCCGTTCCATAGGCAGTGCCAGTCAGTTTGATGTCTTTGCCGGCAACGAACTCTTCTATGACATGACCACCCCCGTATTTGAACTCGCCGGGATGTACCTTATTGCGGGGATCATCATCAGGCAGATGAGTGCATCCCAGGTAAATGTCCACGGCAGCGAATCCCGGATAAGCGGGCACTTGGTTCAGGTGGCAGGTGCCACCTCCTAATTTAATTTTTGGTTTGGTGTGGCCGGTGTTGATGTATATGCCACTGGAGCACATGGGACCAAAAGTACCGGTTGTAACCACATCTACTTCCTGAGCTGCTTTTTTGACCCCTTTACTCTCAACCAAACCAATCATTTCCTCAGCCGTTAAAACAACTGCTTTATGTTTTTTAATTTTTTGATTGATCTCTTTAATTGTTTTTGCCATTTGTATCCTCCCTTGGAATAGGTGTTAAACAATGCATGATATATGCAGTGTGTATATCATAATTTATGGTGTATATACAATTTTTATTAATATCTCCCACCCAATGGTGGGTAGCCATCCTCCATAACATTGTTCATCACCTCCTTTCCAGTTTAAGGATACTATTATGCTTATTATCTTTTATGATTAACTGACTTGTGTCCCTGTATTCTTATCATGTTAACAGGGAACATCAGTAAAGAATACTATGTATCTTTTTTATACATATCAACCATGTCTTTCAGCGAAATATTTTGCAGGGTATTACTGATTTGATCCTCCAATCTACACCATACCTTCCTGGCCGGGCAGGATTCAGTGCGGTCACATATTTCCGGAAATGACACACAGCTCACCGGAGCTATATCACCTTCCAGAATTTTAAGTATATCTTTCAAATTAATTTTATCCGGGGCTATAGTCAGCTGATACCCTCCCTGAGGGCCTCTCACTGACCGGATCAAATTAGCCGATTTCAGCAAAGGTACAATATGCTCAAGATATTTGATAGTGAGATCTTCAACCTTCGCTATATCTTTTAATAATATGGGACCTTTGCCGTATTGCAATGCCAATTGATACATTAACCGGGTTCCGTACCTTCCTTTGGTTGATAATTGCCACATGTTATACCTTTTTTTTAATTATAATATTAAACTCTATCCTGAAAGAGTTCTGTACTCAGATATCTCTCCCCATGATCCGGGAGGATTACTACGACTTTTTTCTTATTCCCCAGCTTCTTGGCAACTTTTATTGCTGCCCAGGCTGCCGCTCCTGACGATATGCCTGCAAGTATTCCTTCTTCCCTGGCTAATAATAAAGATGTATGGAAAGCTTTTTCGTTACTGACTTTAATTATCTCATCATATATATTGGTGTTTAGAACTTCCGGTACAAATCCGGCACCAATACCCTGAATTTTATGAGGTCCCGGTTTTCCTCCAGAGAGGATGGGTGAATTTAGAGGCTCTACACCAACTATATGAAGGTCTCGGTCTTTAATTTCCTCTTTTAATACCTCCCCGACTCCAGTTATGGTTCCACCAGTACCAATACCAGCAACAAAAGCATTCAGATCGGGAACCTGATGTAAAATTTCTCTGGCTGTTGTTTTTTTATGAATATTGGGATTGGCTGGATTATGGAATTGCTGGGGTTGAAACCATCCATGGCGGTCAGCTAACTCCTGGGCTTTTTCTATCGCTCCTTTCATTCCTTTATCACCAGGAGTAAGGATAATTTCAGCTCCGAAAGCCTTCATTATTTTTCTCCTCTCCATACTCATGGTATCCGGCATTGTCAGCACCAATTTATATCCTTTAAACGCCGCCACAAAAGCCAATCCTATGCCTGTATTTCCACTTGTGGGCTCTACCACAGTTCCTCCGGATTTTAATTTTCCTTCTTTCTCGGCAGTTTCGACCATGCTGAGTGCTATTCTATCTTTTATGGAACAAAGAGGATTAAAACCTTCAAGTTTGGCGTAAATAAGAGCAGAATTTCTATCAACCACCTTATTCAATGTAACCATGGGCGTATCTCCGATTAATTCTAGAATATTATCAGCCACCTTTGCCATCTTTGACTCCCCTTATAAAATTTTTTCTGTCATCATTCAACTTTTTCATACCTGAGATTAGGTTCACCCTGAATCACTGTGGTATTCGGAAGCACTGATTCAGTAATCCAAACATCTCCTCCAATAATGCATCCTTCTCCAATGATTGTATCCCCCCCCAGTATGGTAGCGTTTGCATAGATAATTACCTTATCTTTAATGGTGGGATGTCTTTTTTTATTTCTGTTAGCATCTACATTATGAAAACTCCTTCCCCCTAAGGTAACACCCTGATAGATCCTAACCCAATTTCCTATTTTTGAGGTCTCTCCTATGACAACTCCTGTACCATGGTCAATAAAGAAGTAGTCTCCTATTGTAGCCCCTGGGTGGATGTCGATACCGGTTTTATAATGTATTTGCTCTGTAAGTTCCCTTGCATATGAAATAGCACCTACATTATAAAAGACATGGGCTATTCTTTGAATTTCCATAGCACTCAGAAAGGGATAACATCGAATAATCTCGGTATAAGATTTTGCTGCCGGATCCCCTTCGTAAGCTGCTTGGACATCTTTTTTTAATTTTGCGCGAATCATGGGCAATTGATTCAGAACTTTATCTACAATTTCAAGAGCTTCACCATTTTTTTGAAGGTAAGGTGATACGCCCTTTACAAATAATTCTCTTAACTCATCAAGTATATCCCTAACTACTCTTCCATAATCTTTGACCTCTCCAGTCTTCGGACCACTATTCCAGTAATTAGGGAACATTAATTTTTTAATTAGTTTTAACTCCTCGAAGTTAAAAACCCTGGGAGAGAAGTCAACAGTAGTATCTGACAAAAAGGGATCCCTGTCTTCCTTATATAATTTTAAAAAGGTATTTATCACTGTATTAATTTCCGGATACATTTTGACTCCAAAAGATGAATAGATTATAGTTAAAGACTTCTCAACCGTTTTCCCTTAACCAGTTTTGTTACCATTTCTGAATACTTCGTACTAATAATTGACCTTTGCCGTATTGCAATGCCAATTGATACATTAACCGGGTTCCGTACCTTCCTTTGGTTGATAATTGCCACATAGCCTGTCCTTCTTTTTTGGATTTATTATTTTTTTTTACTAATTATCCACAGAACAAATAGGGCATTCTTCTTCTAGGGGATACCCTTCCTTAATCCAGTTTATTATTCCCTTGTCCAGATTATATACTTCTTTATAATCCAGTTTTTCCATGAGATCCAAAGCTTTTCCACTTCGATTACCGCTTCGGCAATAAATCAAATAGGTGTTGTTTTTATCCAGATTATCCAAACTCTGGGAAAAATCAGGGGAGTAATAATCGATATTCAGGGCATCCTTAATATACCCTTGATCATATTCGGATTCGGTTCTTACATCGATTATGACAAAATCAGGATTGTCAGAATTTTCTTCTATGAGTTCATATGCTTCCCGGGCGGAAATGGTCTTCAGAACCTGCTTATCTGCTTTCTCGGGATTCAGAATGCACCCTTCGAGAAGAATTAGGGGTAATAAAATCAATAGCATGATTTGGGTTGTTTTTCTTAAAAGCATATTATACCTCACTTTTGATTTGTTTAAAAGTATTACTATATTCCAGCATTCGATTTAGGCTTTTCTTTGCCGATTTTATTATTTCATCAGAAAGATGTATTTCATACTGATCTTTTTTTAAAGAAAAATACACACTTTCCAGAGTGATTTTTTTCATATTTTGACAAATTTTGGAAGTTCCGGCCGGAAAAAATTTTTTATCTGGAATTTCTCTTTTTAATCTGGTTATGAGGCCTTCCTCCGTACCCATAATTATGCGTTTTGCCTCTGTCTCCCGGGCAAACTTTACCATATCTGCGGTTGATCCCACTTTATCTGCCAGATCTATTACTTCTTTCCTGCATTCCGGATGCACTATTAAGGGAGCATCTGGTATTTTATTTTTTATTGTTTTCACCTCTTCCGGAGTGATTCTGGAATGTACATAACAGAAACCGTCCCAGATTATCATTTCCTTGTCTACAAAGCGCTGAACCCAGTGACCCAGGTTGGCATCAGGAGTAAAAATAATTTTATCAGCCTCTATATTTTTTACCACTTCCATGGCATTGGAAGAGGTACAGCAGACATCACTAACTGCCTTCACTTCTGCAGAGGTGTTTACATAGGATACCACTTTTGCATCCGGGTGTTTATGCCTCAACTCAATAATGTCCTTTGCTGTTATCATATTTGCCATAGGGCAGCCGGCATCGATTTCCGGAAGTAGTACTTTTTTTGAGGGGGATAATATTTTGGCAGTTTCAGCCATGAATTTCACTCCGCAAAAAATGATGGTATCAGCATCGGTTGCGGCTGCCTGCCGGGCCAGTCCTAAAGAATCACCCAGATAATCGGCTATTTCCTGGATTTCCTTTCTTTGATAGTTATGGGCCAATAGTATGGCTCGGTTTTTCTCTTTCAGCTTTTTGATCTTATTTTGTAGGTTCATTTTTTTACTCAGATTTTTCTTGTCACATGTTTATTTTTTAAAAATTTATTAGCCATTGATTTACACGGATTGACGCAGAAATGAATAATTTTATTTTTTTTGTATAATGTATGTTATCAGTGTTCATCCATGTCAATCTGTGGCTTAAAATAAAATGTATTATTTCAATTTTACCTGGAAAAAGCTTCTTTATTTGATATTAAGTAAATTTTATTGTTACTTTTTTTATATCCCACAAGGGTTCAATTTTCTCTTTGATCTCCTCCTGAATATTATGAGCAAACTGATGATCTTGGGGCAAATCTATGTGAATATTTACTTCTCCCTTTTTAAGTTCAATATTTTCCACAATGTTTGTTTTTACAATATCCAGTCCGGTGAGAGGGTTCATAACATGTTTCAGCCGTTTTTTTATGCTTTCCAGGGTGGTCGGCTTTTGTTCTTTTATTAATCCCCGCCGTTCTTCATAATTTTGGATAGCAGCCCTCAGCCCTTCCACAGCCAAGACTGAGCAGTGAGCTTTGATGGGAGGAAGCCCTCCCAGGGCCTCGGATGCCTGCTTCCAGGTAATTTTTTTAGCTTCTTCAATGGTTTTTTCCTTGGCCAGTTCGGTTATTATGGAACCGGTAGCAATATTGGAGGCGCATCCGTAGGATTTAAATTTTATGTCTTTAATTTTCTGACTTTTTTCATCAACTTTTATCTGAACCGATACCATGTCCCCGCAGGCGGGGCTGCCTTCGGTGGCTTTTCCATCGGGATTGTCTATTTCCCCTACATTTCGGGGATTTTTAAAATGCTCTAAAACTTTTTCACTGTAAGGAAAATCCATATCACACCTCCGTTTTTTTCTTAGTCAGGGGACTGATTTCACGTAATTTTTCCACTACATCTTTTATTTCTTTCACCACCAGATCGATATCTTCCCTGGTATTGTAACGACTAAGGGAAAATCTTACAGATCCGTGGGCTCTTTCATGATCTCCTCCGATTCCCAGGATAACATGGCTGGCTTCCAGGGAATTGCTGAAACAGGCTGATCCGGTGGAAAGTGAAAAGCCCCTCATATCCATATGCAGGGTTATGGATTCCCCTTCCACCTGGTGAAAAGTGAGGTTGGCATTTTGGGGCAGTCGTTTGGTGCGGTGGCCGTTAAGGGTGGTTTCCGGAATTTCGGTAAGGACTTTTTCTATTAAAAGATCCCGTAAATTTATCAGTCTGCTGTTTTCTTCCGGAGTTACTAATTCAGCAGCCCGGGCAAATCCCACTGCACCGGGTATGTTTTCGATACCAGCCCGTTTATTGAATTCCTGATATCCGCCGTCGACCCATTTAGTTAGAGGAGTTTTTTCCCGGAGGAATAATCCTCCTACTCCTTTGGGTCCATGTATGGTATGGGAGGATATCGTGAGAAGATCGATATTGAATTCATTTATATCAAGCGGCAGGCGGGTAAAGGAGTGAGTGGCATCAGAATGAAACAGAACACCTTTGGATTTGCATAATTTTCCGATTTGTTTGATATCCTGTACGGTTCCGATTTCCTGATTGGCGTGCTGAATGGAGACCAGTAGGGTACTATCTGTTATAGCCTCTTCCAGTTCCTTTAGATTAATAAGACCGTTTTTGTCTACATTCAGAAAAGTTACCTTATACCCTTTTTCCCCCAGACTTTTCATAGTGTTGAGAACGGGAAAATCTTCTATTCCGGTGGTTATAAGATGATTTTTATTTTTAAGGTTGGAATTATTTACCAGGCCCTTAATAGCAATATTGCTGGATTCGGTCCCCCCGGCGGTAAAAATAAATTCTTTCGGCTGGGCGGAAATAATAGCGGCCAGAGTTTTTCTTGCTTTTTGCAGCGCTTTCCGGGATTGAATTCCCATGGTATAGCCAAATTCCGAGGAGGCCACGGCATAAGTGTCAAACAAGTAAGGTTTCATAGCTTCCAGAACTCTTTCGTCCATTCTGGTGGCTGAGGAATTATCCAAGTATATAGGTTTTTTATTCATAATTTCCCTAACATTATATAAAAAGAGTTATGGCTGAGTTCCGGGCTTCCTGGATATAAGTTCCAACCGCGCAATAATCAGATATAAGGTCATCCCGGAGCTCATTCTTTCCTATGCCCATAATCTCCATGGTCATATCACAGGCAAGAATTTTTCCTCCCAGTTCAACATAATTGGATAGAAGCTCCTCCAGGGAACGAACGCCGGTTTTTTTCATCTTTTTTTTGATTAACCATTTTCCCAATCCCAGAAAATTCATTTTGGATAGGGGACCTTTATCCAAGCCGTTTTTCCTTAATCGATTCAGGCCCCAGAAAGTAAAGAATATGGAAACCTCCATACCCATGGCCAGGGCGCCGTTTCCAATGATAAGGGCACTGTAGACTTTGTCAAAATCACCGCTGTGTAATATCAGAGTTGCCTTGTCAGCCATAGTATCTCCCTATTTTTTTATTCTGATTTTCCATTCCTTTCCTTGTTCATCGACGGAAAGAAGTTTCAGCCCCATTGCTTCCGCTGCCATGGGGATTTCTTTTTTGGATGCCTGGTGATCCCCGCTGATTTCAATTATGTCTCCGGAAGACGCATTGGCAATGGCTTTTCTGGTTTCAATCAGGGGAACCGGGCAGGTTTCATTTATACAGTCAACTTTTATGGTTTTCATTTTATTTCCCTCTTTTCTTAACGCTATAACAATTAATTAGTTACCCTATATTTCCTACTAAATCTATAGGAAATATAGGGAATTAAAATGTATTTGTCAAGTCTTTTTTTAAAAAAAATAAAAAAAGCTTGATCAAAAAATATTTAATTAGCAGCATCAGGATTATCCAAAAACCAAGGATGAAAAATACCTTGGTAGCGGAAAAAATTTTTATACTAATCTTTTTTTGTTTATATTTGTACGTCTCAAGCTGTCCCAAAAGCCGTTATTTTATCAAACCGAACGGAGTAAAAGATTTTTTACATTAATTAGAAAAATTATTTACTTTCATCTCTCAGCAAGACATTTTTTTAATCAGTCTTTTTTTTAATTCACGATAACATGCCGGGGGTGAAGTCTACTTGCAGAAATTATAATAAGTATAGGTAATAATAAGAGATAAGGCCTTTTATAATTAAACTGAAAATGAATCTTAGAGTATTAAATAACAGATAAAATGTTTGATTCTCAAACTAATTAAGGAGACAAAAATGAAAACCGGTTGCTATCAGAAAATAGGTAACACTGCCATCTGTGTAATTCTGCTTTTTACTTTCTCAACCTTCACCAAGGTGAGGGCCCAATCCCTCTGGGTGTCAGGGAGCACAAATCCAACTGCTGTAAACGGACTTTATATTAAACAGTCGGGTACACAGTTCGGCTATAGTTACTGGAAGCATGAGACTCAAGATTACTATATCTATAATGATGATTATTACGGTTCCCGTTACTGGAATATTGATAATGATTTTGATGACGAGACTGTCAATTTTTACAGCCAGGAATCATCCGACCCTGTGCCTACAGGCCTGATCTGGAATGCCTATACCGGATCATCGGGCACGGTGAATGTGGTGGAATATTCAGCCGAACCGGAAATTGAAATCCGGGGTAACAGCACGGTTATTGCAGATGGGGACGATACACCCGTATTCGCTGACCATACCCATTTTGGCACCCAAAATGTATCTTCAGGATCGATGATCCGGACCTATACCATATATAACCTGGGTGCAGGTACTTTGAATCTCACGGATGCCAGCCCTTACGTTGCCATCAGCGGAACCCACTCGGCAGATTTTACGGTAAGTTCGGCCCCTTCCGCTTCCATTGCAGCCTCCGGTAACACCACCTTTCAGATCACCTTTGATCCCACCGGTTCCGGTGACCGGACGGCAACCATTTCTCTTGCCAATGATGATGCGGATGAAAATCCCTATACTTTTGCGGTTAAAGGGCGGGGCGCCACATCCTCGGATCTGCTGGTTGCCAGTATCACCAATCCCGCTGCTGCCAACGGAACCTATATTAATCAAGGATTATTGTACAATTTTGAATACTGGAAACATGAATCTGAAAATTATTATCTGTTCAATGATGATTACAGCGGAACCCGTTACTGGAATCTGGATGTGGATACCGATGATTCGGATGATGATTATCTCTTTTATTATGTTTCCGAGGCCGGGACCCCGGTGGGCTTGACCGGCTGGTCAAAAAATAGTACCGGCGGTATTACCGGCGACCCTTTTATCACCCAAGGCGAACTCGCTCCGGAAATTGTGGTGCTGGGCAATGACAATGAAATTACAGATGACGATACTTCTCCTTCTTTTACTGATCATACCGATTTCGGGACCCTGAATGTATCCTCCGGTACCCGTTCCCGAACCTTTGACATCGAGAACAATGGAACCGCCTCTTTAAACCTGACGGAATCATCACCCTATGTCATCATCAGCGGGGCTGCCTCCTCTGATTTCAGTGTCAGTGCGGTACCTTCTTCCTCTATTGCAGCAGGGAATTCTACTACTTTTGAAATTACCTTTAATCCCTCAGCGGCAGGAACACGATCTGCGAGTCTTTCCTTTGACAATGATGATAGTGATGAAGATCCTTTTAATTTCAATATTCAGGGCAGAGGCATCATACCCCAGGATTTGGCGGTTTCCGGTATCACTACTCCTGCAGCAGCCAATGGAAACTATATTCATCAGGGTATTTTATATGAATTTCAGTACTGGAAGCATGAGACGCAAAATTATTATATCTATAATGATGATTTTTCCGGCACTCGCTACTAGAATATTGATACGGATACCGATGATGCCGCCTCTCTTTTTTATTCAAACGATCATCTCGATGCCACTTCACCGGTTGATGTTGTCAGCTGGCATGTCGAGACCGGTTACGAAGGAACGCCTGTAATTACTGTCAGTGCTCCTGAAATCAATATTCAGGGCAACAGCACGGACATTGCGGATGGGGATTTAGAGCCTTCCGCTGACGATCATACGGATTTCGGTGCAGTCCTGGCAGTCAGCGGAACAGTTGTCCGCACCTTCACCATACAAAACACAGGATCAGCTGTTCTGAGCTTGACCGATGCTTCTCCTTATGTCACCCTTGGCGGAGTCAATGCGGCTGAATTTAGTATTAGTTCTATTCCATCAAACTCCATTGCAGCCAGTAATTCGACCACCTTCCAGGTTACCTTTGATCCCTCCGAAGCAGGAATACGTTCGGCCACCCTTTCCCTTGCCAATGACGATGCAGATGAAAATCCCTATGATTTTGCCATTCAGGGAACGGGCCTGGCCGGTATTACTTTCACTGACGGAAGCAGTTTCGTTCCTGCAGTGACCGCAGGCAGCACCGATCAGGCCATTGGACGGTTCCAACTCATCGGTGATGTCTCCGGTGCATCACTGACCGATGTTTCCATCCTGCTTAATGGAACCCGCACTGGGCTTTCCAATTTTAATCTCTGGGAGTCATCCGATATAACCTTCGGATCGGACACCCACATTGGTTCAACAGTGACATCTGATCCGGGCGATGGTGGTTCTGTATCTTTTTCCGGCTTTTCCAGTACCATTACTACAGGAGGAATGTATTATTTTTTAACCGCTGATGTTGCTTCCGGTGCCACTGGTTCAGTACAGGGTGAAATCGTGGAAAATGCTGATCTGATCTTTGAAAACGGAACCCTTTCCGGAACCATTGACCATGATCCGCTATCCAATGAGGATATTTCCCTGCCGGTGGGACTTACCTGCTTTTCCGCCCGGTGCCAGGGCCGGTGTGTCATTCTGGAATGGTTAACAGAATGTGAAGTTGACAACTTAGGATTTATTTTGGAACGAACAAAAAAAACACAAAATTTGAATTCCCTGTCCTGGGAGCCCATTGCCTCTTACCAGACGTATGATGCACTCAAAAGCCGTGGTAATGTTTCAAACCGGACTGAATACAGTTTCAGGGATAACACCGTCACTCCTGGTCAAAATTATTTATACCGTCTTAGCGGATACAGTACCCAGGGAAAGATTACCGTATATCCCCCCATTTCCATTGAAGTGAGTGCCCTGCCTGAAGAAACAACCATGGAAAAAGCATATCCTAATCCTTTTAATCCCAATACCTATATTTCTTATCAGTTGAAGAATTCCACCAGAGTCCGGATCACTGTATTTGATATGCTTGGTCGTTTTGTAAAAACATTATTTAACGGAGAGCAGGCAGCAGGCAGCTATCAAGTTTATTGGAATGGTACTGATGAGGAGGGATTAACAGTAGGAACAGGCAGTTATATCATTTGTATGGAGACAGAAGATGTAAGCCTGAGACAACGGGTCTTATTCATTAAATAAGCATAAGACTTACAATAGAAACCGCAGTCAGGGACTGCGGTTAACCATTTAGGGGAGGGTGGTGTAAATTATATACCGGGTAGAGGCAGTCGCTGCCCACCGGGATGATTATATTAATAAAAGAGCTCAAGAGACTGTCGAAAAAGTCAAATGATTTCTTTGTGCGGAGTACAGCGACGAAGCAATCTCCTTCAGTGATGTTAAAAATGCAGGGGATTGTTTCGTAATAAACACTCGCAATGACATATGCAGGTCTTTTTCGACAGTCTCCAAAGGTTTGGGAAACCTTTGAGGTCTGAGTTATTTCCCGCTCTGCAGGGCCTCCTGCCTCTGTGGTAATAAAAAATATATTATTACTTGACATTTTACTCTTAAATTATAAATTATAATTGTTATTCTTCATTAATAAAATATTTGTGTGTTGTATAGTTAAGTAAAAAATTCATCCACATTTTAGACGATGATTTGCCTGTGATTTGAAAATATATTCTTAGAGTCTGGTAGTTAAAATTATGGCAGGCATGAAAATATATAGTTGAAATGAAAAAAATATTTTTTATCTGTTTTATATTTTCTTTATTATTATGGAATATCAATAATGTATGCTCACAAAACATTACTGCTAAATATAATAAACATAAAGTGGATTCCTTGGTTAATACCATTAATCCGGATGCCAAATTACGTTGGATCACAAGTGATAGTGTTTCCATCAAGGGAACTTCTTTGTCTTGGAACTACTGGTATGGTTATTTTTC
>CAZKMO010000048.1:0-22648 GCA_964554015.1 uncultured bacterium | reverse complement strand
TATAAAATTTAACAAAATTCATATATTTAAAAGAATATGGAATACGAATTAACATTTATCGGCTTATTGTTGTCATTACTATTTATCGGAATTACCGGAATTTATCCCGGGGGAATAATTGTACCCAGCTACCTGGTTGTTTTCCTGGGGCAGCCGGAAAGGATTACCGGCACCCTGATTACTGCCTTATTGACCTTTCTCTGCTATAAGGTTATCTCCCGCTATGTAATTTTATTCGGCCGCAGAAGATTTGTATTTATACTGCTAACCGCAGGTTTATGGGTCTATATCTGGTATACCCTTTTTCCGGTTCTGGTTCCTCAAGCAATGGAATTCAGGGTGATAGGATGGGTTATTCCCGGACTTATTGCTAACCATTTTGAACGACAGGGAATAATTATCACTACCTGTTCTCTGATAACCGTAACGGTTATAATCTTTATTGTAGGAAAAATAATCAGCATCTGTTGGGGAATTTTCTGAGCATTTGTACCCTTCGAAAGAGAAGGAAATGGAATAGGGAATAGGGAAAATGGAAAAGATTAAAGAAAAGAGAAAAAAGCATGCCCTGAGTACAGACGAAGAGATAAAGGATAAAACTATCTTCAAAAAAAAAATCATTTATTCTGCTGTTTTAAGTTTAACAGTATACATTTTACTGAAATTTATCTTTCCTTTTCAAAAAATCCCAATATCTCAAAATTCATATCTTGCTGCTCAAAAAATGGCTAAGACAATTTCAGTTATTAGAGATCATCTTATTGAAAACAATACACCTATCAATAAAAAAATAGATCCTAATCTTACTGGTTTAATCGGAAGTAAACAAACAACTTTGACAACTTCCCTGGGACATCCGGAAGTAAAGAGAACCACCACCAATCCTAATTTTGCCGGTCTCATTGTCTATCTCTTAACCCAAGCCGGAGTGCAAAAGGGAGATAAAGTAGCCATTGGTTCCTCTGGTTCATTTCCGGCATTGATGATAGCCTCTGTTTGTGCGGTTGAGGCAATGGGAGCCATACCCATAACCATACTATCTCTGGGTTCCTCCTCATACGGTACCAATAATCCTGAATTTAATCTCTTGGACATTTATGATCTATTATTACAAAAAGAAATTTTTTCCCATAAACCAGCTGCCGCATCTCTTGGGGGTGAAGATGATGCAGGCAAAGGAATGGATAAATCTTTCCAACAGACATTGATTAATCAAATCAAAAGAAATAATATACCCATTATTTTTGAGAACAACTTTAGGAAATCGGTCAAAAAACGTCTGCATATTTATAAAAAGGAAGCAGGAGAAGACGAAGTCGCTGCTTTTATTAACTGCGGGGGGAATGTGGCCAATCTGGGAACCAGCTCAATGATCCTACAATTAAAACCCGGCCTGATTAATAAGGTGAAGTTACCTGAAAATAATAAAAGAGGAGTATTATATGAGATGACCGCAAAGGGAATCCCTTGCCTACATCTGCTTTTCATCCGGGGTCTGGTCCAAAAATATAATTTGCAATGGGATCCAGTTCCTCTCCCCCAGCCCCAAGGATATTCAGCTGAAAAACAGAAGAATGCTGCTACAATTATTACTCTTATCATTTGCTTGCTGTATTTGGCCCTAATAGGATTCATATTTTATAAATAACTTGCATTTATTATTAATTTTTTTTAATTTGAATAAAATGAATAATAATTTTTCAACAATAATAAATCTTCTTTTGTCACTTAAGCTGTTATTTATATTCATTATTTTTAATAAAAAGGTTTTTTTATCATGTATTGCTTATTAATGGCAGGGGGCTCAGGTACGCGTTTCTGGCCCAAAAGCAGAGAGAAAAAAGCAAAACAATTTTTACAAATAAATGGTAAAAAATCCTTAATAGCAAATACAATCACCCGATTTAAAAAAATAGTACCACCTGATAATATTTTTATTGTTACCAAAGAATCACAAAAACAAGTAATCGAGCATCATATTGATAATATCCCCTTAAAAAATATAATCATCGAACCAATGGGAAAAAATACTGCCCCCTGTATAGGATTAGGGGCATTATTCATTCAGCATAAAGATCCGGAAAGTATTATGATTGTCTCTCCGGCAGATCATCTGGTTCAAAAAGAAAAAATCTTTACCCAAACCATTAAAGCAGCCGTAAAAGTAGCAGAAGATAACAACTGTCTGGTCACTATAGGTATAAATCCTGATCGTCCGGCAACCGGATATGGATATATCCAGAGTAAAAAGAATATCGGTCCTGTCAATAATATTGATGTATTTACAGTCCGTACCTTTGCCGAAAAACCTGATTTAGAAACTGCGGAAAGATTTATTGAAAGCGGTGATTTTTATTGGAACAGTGGTATTTTTATATTTAAAGTTAAAACTTTTTTAAAAGCTGTAAAAAAATTTCTTCCGGATTTACATAAAGCATTAATGGAAATAAAAAGCTCCCTACACAAAAAAGATTTTGAAAAAAAATTACATAAAATTTATCCCAGATTGAAGGCTATATCAATTGACTTCGGAATTATGGAAAAAGTTAATAATGTCTGCATGGTAAAAGGGAATTTTCCCTGGAGTGACCTGGGCAGCTGGGAACAAGTATATCGATTGAGTTCGAAAAATAAAAACGGAAATGTAATACAGGGTACAGTCATAATTGATAATGTTAAAAATTCTTATATTAATACAGATGAGATGGTTGCAGTGGTTGGATTAGACGATGTTGTTATTGTACAAGATCAAGGAGCAACTATTGTTTGCCGAAAAGATAAAACAGAAGACATCAAAAATATTGTTGAACAAATAAAAACAAAAAAACTAAAAAAATATTTATAATAAACTTTGGAGTAGCAATGGATCATATTAACCTTACCCAATTTTTTCGAAAAGAACTATTTGTCCCTTCCTTGAAATCTGAAACTAAAAATAAAGTTTTAAAGGAACTGATAAAACCATTAATTAAATTAGATCTGATTAAAAATGAAAACATATTATATCAAACTTTGATTAAACGAGAAACTCTGGGGAGTACCGGAATTGGAAAAGGTATTGCTATACCTCATTGCAGAACACTTACAGTATCAGATATTAACATTGTATTTGGCTTATCTCCCAAAGGCATCCCCTTTAATGCCATTGATAAAAAAGATGTACATATTCTTTTTCTCATTGTTGCTCCTCCCCAGGATAAAAATAATCAATATTTACCCTTATTGGGAAAAATTGTAGAAATTGTAAGAGATGCAAAAATGCATAAAGCATTACTTAAAATTCAGGATTATGACAATTTAATAAATATTATTAAAGATCAATAAAAAATGCCAAAAACTCAATTAGAAAAATTAGTAATGTATCAAGAAATTGATTTAATGCTGCGTGATTGTGAACAGGAAAAAGGCACATTGGGATTCCAGATTGAAGGAAAAGAGAACTTAGAAAATGCCCTGACTGACATTTCTAAAAAATTAAAACCATCCGTATTAAGAAACTACAAAAAATTAAGAACCCGGTATAAACATGTTATTGTTCCGGTGCAGAATAATGTCTGCCTGGGATGTTTTGCCAAACTACCCACCTCCTATTCCATGGCCGGCCGGACAGATGACAGGATAATCAAATGTGAACAATGCGGACGGATACTGTACTGGCTGGACTGAGAAACCACTTAAACTATCCTTATAATTATATCTCCTGAATATACCACCTGTCACTAAAATTACTCAGTAATTACAATCCTTCAGTATATACTACAATAAATTGTACTAAAAAAAATCTCAGCCATGCAAAATATAGGCGAGCATGACTGAGATTTGTTGTTATTATCGAAAATATAAATTACCTAAAAATGATTATAATACCCGGCCAATAATCAACTTCACAAAAATCACATTTTATTCCAGTCCTCTCTCTTCCAGGAGATACTTAACCTGGGGCTCGGCTCCCCTGAATCTCTTATACAACACCATGGGATCCTCGGTCCCTCCTTTTGCCAGAATATTTTTACGGAAGGAAAGAGCAGTCTTTTTATCAAAAATAGATGTTTCCTTAAAAGCATGAAAGGCATCGCAGTCCAAGACCTCGGACCATATATAACTATAGTACCCAGCCGAGTAGCCACCGGAAAAAACATGGGCAAAATAGGGGCTTCTGTATCTGACTATAATCTCCGGAATCAAACCGATTTTATCCATCATTGTATTTTCAAATTCCAATACATTCTTTTTTTCCGGTTCAGTGAGGGTATGCCAGAACATATCCAGAAAGGCAGCAGCCAGGTATTCAACCGTGGCAAATCCCTGGTTAAAATAACCTGCTTTCTTGATTTTACCAACCAGTTCGGGTGGTATAACTTCACCGGTTTCATAATGTTTTGCATATACTTTCAACATTTCAGGTTCTGTAACCCAGTGTTCCATTATCTGAGAGGGTAATTCCACAAAATCCCGGGGTACAGAAGTACCGGAAAGCTTTCTATAGGTGCAATCGGATAGTAATCCGTGCAGTCCGTGACCGAATTCATGAAACATGGTCTCAACCTCTTCCAGAGTAAGTAATGCTGGTTTTCCCTCTGATGGTTTGGTCAGATTGAGATTATTGGTTACAATGGGATTGATTTCCTTTCCTTCCATATTGGATTGTTTTCTGAAACTGTTCATCCAGGCTCCGCCTCTCTTGGTTGATCTGGAAAAGTAATCGCTATAAAATATACCAATATGGCTTCCGTCTGCTTCTTCCACTTCATAGACCTTTACATCATCATAATATTTGGGTAAATCTTTTCTCTCTACAAAATTAATTCCATATAGTTTTTTTGCCAAATAAAATATTCCTTTTCTCACCTGATTTAATTCAAAATATGGTTTTAACAGTTCATCATTAAGGGCATACTTTTTTTGTTTCAATTTATCAGCATAGAACCACCAATCCCAGGGCCGCAGCTTAAAATCCTGACCTTCATCATAAATGATCTGCTGAAGTTCTCCCGCTTCTACCTTGGCTTTTTCCAGGGCCGGCTTCCAAATTTTATAAAGAAGATCAAAAACATTTTGGGGATTTTTAGCCATATTCTCTTCCAGAATATAATCAGCATGAGTTTTATATCCCAGAAGATGAGCTCTTTGCACTCTTAAGGATACAATCTCAGAGACTATATCTTTATTATCCAGTTCATCATTATTATTTCCTTTATTAATGTAACCTTTAAAAATCTTTTCCCTCAAACCTCGCTTGGTTGAATAGGTAAGAAAAGGAGTAATGCTAGATCGGTGCAAAGTAAAAACCCATTTATTTTCATATCCTCTTTCTTTGGCTGCATTAAGAGCAGCATCTCTTACTGATTGAGGCAGTCCGTCCAGATCCTTTTCATCTTCGATGATCAGTTCAAATTTATTATTTTCTTTAAGTACATGGTCACCAAATTCCAAGGTCAGGACAGAAAGCCTTTCATTTATCTCCCGCAGCTTCTTTTTTCCCTCTTCATCCAGGTTTGCCCCTCCTCTGACAAAATCCTTATAGTATTCCTCTGCCAGTTTTTTTTGCTCGGGAGAAAGTCCTGCCTTTTCTATATTTTCATAAACAGCTTTTATCCTCTCAAAAAGATTTTCATTGAGCAAAATATCATCCCGGTGATTGGAAAGTATAGGGGTAATTTTTTTGTCAATCTCCTGCATTTTCTTATCAGACATAGAGCTGTTCAATACGTAAAACACATTCGTGGTTCTCCTTAATATAGATCCGCTTTTTTCTATAGCGACCAGTGTGTTCTCAAAAGTTGGATCTTCCTCATTATTTACAATTTTTTCAATTTCCTGATCATGAACAGTTATCCCTTCCTTGATGGCAGGAATATAATAAAATTTTTTAATCTGATCAAAAGGGGGAATACCAAAAGGAGTATCAAATTCCCTTAAAAAAGGATTTTTGGCTGATTTGGAACAGGATAGTAAAATAAATCCTGAACAAAACAATAGTAATATAATTTTTTTCATGGTTGTACCTCTTCTTTTATTATTCTCTTTTTCTTTACATCCATTATATACAAAAAAAAAATTAAATTTAAAAATTTTTTTCATAAAATTGATTCAAATCTTTTATTTTTCTATTTTTTATTGTACACTTATTACAGAACTGAAGATTTTTTCGAAAACCAAACGGAATTCGGTATCGGAATCGGGATCGCAATCGATACCGATTAAGCAAAAATTAAAAATACTAATCTCTTAAATACAACTGGTTATATTTATAGAAGAAAACTATGAAGAAAAAATTTTTATTTTTATTGGTAATCATGTTCTTATTAATAGTACTGCTTTCTTTTTACCCTAACCAACAGACATCTGATAATAATATATCTGTGCGGGGGTTAGCTGATACTGTAGGATTTTCTCAAAATATACCAGAAATTGAAGCTGTCATAAAAAAAGTAAAAGAATTTAAAAATATAGCAGAGCCCGTTTCAATAGAGAAAACCAATAAAAAATATATCGGAGGAATTTGCCCTCATGATGATCATCTATACGCCGGAAAAATTTATATGGATGTATTAAAAAATTTCACTGCTGATCATATAATCATCTTTGGCGTGGCTCATAAAGCCAGGGATTGGGGAGCAAAAGATAAACTTATATTTGATGAATTTGACTTCTGGCAGGGACCTTATGGAAACATTAAAGTTTCATCCTTACGTAAAAAAATTCTCTCTGAAATGGATACATCTCTTTATATAGTATCAAACAAATTTCATTCCCAAGAGCACTCTATTGAAGGACTGCTGCCTTTTCTGCAATATTATAATAAAGATATTGAAATCTTACCTGTTCTGGTTCCTTATTTGAAATGGGAACGATTGAATTATTTGGCAGAATCATTTGCCCATATCATATCGAAATATATTAATCAAAAAAACCTGCAATTAGGGCAAGATATGGGAATTTTGATATCAACTGATTGTGTACATTACGGAAATGAAGGATGGGGAGAAAAAAACTATGCTGCCTTCGGAGTAAATAAGCAAGGATATCAGAAAGCAGTCAGCCGTGACCGCAGTTTGATAAACAACTACCTGACCGGAAAAATCACACCGGAAAAATTGAAAAATCTTATGTACACCTTAATTGATAGCAGTGATGTCTATACCTATAAAATCACCTGGTGTGGCAGATTTTCAGTACCTTTGGGAGTAGATTTTCTCTATTATTTAAAAAAAGATTTAAACTTAAAAGATTTACAAGGACATTTTATCAGTTACGGAACCAGTCTGGATCCGGGAAAAATGACCATTCAAGAGCCGGGGCTGGGACTTACTGCTCCCGCTAATTTGCATCATTGGGTTGGGTATACTGCGGTTGGGTATGAATAGGGTTACTTTCAATTCCTCTAAATGTAAGAAGGATAAAAAAAATATAAAGTGGGCTCCACTTCTGAAGTGAAGTCCACCTTTATTGCTTATTTACAGGAGTGCAATGCCTTTAGGCATTGCAATAGCAAACCCACCACGAAAAAAATAAACAGTTCATCCCCTTAAACAGACATTTGTCTCTTTCGGGTCGTAAGCGTTGTAATAATCAAAATCAATCCCAAGAACATAACCACAGAGGGGCCGCAGGAAAAATTCAGAAAAAAGGAAAAAGCTAAACCCATAATTGAGGCCAGAATACTGACCGCATAAGCAATCCAGAGCCTTTTAAGCCAATTAGTGGAATACATGGCCGAAATGGTTGCTGGAATCACCAGCAGGGCAAAAACAACCAGAACTCCCGCAATTGAAACAGCCAATGTTACCACAATTCCTACTGAGAGATAAAAAAGGAAGTCCCATAATTCAACTTTTATACCTTTTTTTACGGCACCCTCATAATCCTGGGTAATACTTAAAAACTTATGCCTAAAAATATAATGAAATAATCCTATCCCGGCATAGACAAGGGCACAGAGTATTATATAATTCCACTTAGCCCATAAAATACTTCCGGTAAGCATATGTTCCATATGCACATCCGAACCTGCAGCCAGGGAAAAAATAAACAGTGCACTAGCTGCTGCTATGGCGTAGGAAACGCCAATAATTGCTTCCTGAGAAATTTGTTTTACCCGTTTTTTTACCTCGGTAAAGAATAAGGCTGCCAGAACAGTAAATCCCAGAGAAAATAAATACACCAATAAACTGTTTTCCTCAGCCCGCCAAAAAATATGAGCCATAGTTGCTCCCACAGCTGCAATCTGGGCCAGAGCTATATCAATAAAAATTATCTCCCGTTCAATTACATGGATACCAAGGTAGGCGTGTATCCCCACTAAGGTAAGGCATGCTATAAAAGGGGGTAAGAAAAATATAATTACCTCTATAAAATTCATATATAGATCCTTTCTATATTATTTTTCTTTTTTAAAAATATACGTTTTTAATATCAATGCACCCAGAAAGAAAATACCCTGGGCAAGTACCAGACTGGGACCATAGGATAAATTAAAGAAATAAGAGGAGAACAATCCGCTTAAAGACGCGATAAATCCCACGGTCCAGCCAATTTGTAATCCTTTTTTCCATTCCCGGGTAAAGAACAAAGATATGGCAGCAGGAATCATTAAAAAACTATAGGCTAAAAGAACTCCGGCGATGGGAACAATTAACACTGTAATTATCCCCAGAGTAATAAAAAACAAAAAATCCCATCGGTTTTCATTCTTTACCAAATGTTTTTTTTCTGTGATTGCCATAAATTTATTCCGGAATTTGTAATGAAAAACAGCTAACAGAATGTAAACGCCCACCGTAACAAAAACCAGAGGCCAGCTTATCCATAAAAGGGTTCCGCATAAGGTCTGGGTAACATAAGCTAAACCTCCTGAAATTTTATCAGCAACCATTAGAGAAGCAACCAGCGCCAAGCCATAAATGATTCCAATAATTGCTTCATGGGGAATTTGTTTATTTTGGGGTTTAACATAGGCCAGTAAAAAAGCTCCCACAAGCACTGCCAGAAAAGAAACAATATAAGAACCAACACCTCCTCCGGCTATACCAAAACCAATGCCAATAATCACTCCTAAGGCTGCCAATTGATCCAAGGCCAGATCGGAAAACACTATTCCTCGTTTTATAACATGCAGGCCCAGATAGGTATGTACTGAGGTAACTACGGCTAGCAATACCACCTGAATAATAAAAAAATTAAGTAAATCTATCATTACCTTACTCCTGATTTCAAATTATTTAATTTTCCCTTCTGGATTATTTTTGAACAGCATTATTGATCTGATCAATCCAATAATCAACAAGCTTAAAATTGTCACTCACTTCCGGAATACCATCTACTGATAGAGGAAGAAATAATACTTCAATACCTGTTTTCTGAGCAATGGTCTGAGGTTTTCTTTTTTCAAAATAACCGGCAACCAGCATAAGATCGATATTCATATCTTTAATCATGCCGGTTATCTTTTGAACATGCTTGGGAGTGGGAGGAATCCCCGGTTTTGGTTCAATATATTCCACTACATTCAATCCAAACTGATCCGCAAAGTAAGCCCAATTTTTATGGTATGCTATTATCTGCTTGCCCCGAAAAGGGAGAGCTTTCTTTAACCATCCACCTAACTTGGTTATTAATTTTTCTTCCTGATATTCTTTTTCCAGAAATTCAAATAAGGTATGGTTTAAAAGCATTTTGGGAAGCCTTTCTCCTCCGAACATTTCAACTAATTCTTCCCCAAACATGGCAGAATCAACTTTATTCTTGAATTCTTCCAGATTGCTGAGGAAATAGTCCTTCTTTTCCGGTATATTTTTAACCAACCCAATGGTAATGTTCTCTGCAATATGTTTCCAATTTAAGGGCCCGGTATGTATATGAGGATTACCCATAAGATGTATATCACCTCTGGATTGATCTATTTCACCGGACACTTTTTGTAATATTGGTATCCCCGGTGATACGGAAACGAAACCTGTTTGCCCATCCATTATCATTTTATTCCGGGCTTTATCCAGCAGAGTGGTTGACCATCCTTCCAGATCCATTCCCGTGGTTATCCACATATCAGCTTCTTTTAACATCATGGCAAATCCGGGCTTGGGAGGAACAAAATGAGGATCCTGATTACCCTGGGAGATATATTCAACCTCAGCATATTCTCTGGCAATAAATTCTGTTATGGAGGCATAGTCGGAAAAAGAGGTTACAATCTTTAATTTTTTATCACTACTAAAAATCTGCATAGAAAAAAATAAAATAAATGCAATTGAGATAATTATAATCTTCTTATTTCTAAAAGACATGGTTTACTCCTTTTTTGTTTTATATTAATATTTTTCATGTTTATGGGGCCCAAGTGCCCAGGAGGTTTGAAAAATTATTTGACTATCCCCCTCGGCAAAATTTCTGTCGATATAAGAATATTGCAATCGAACCCGGACAAATTCACTCTGCCAGAAATCAAGGGTGGCAGCAATTCCCTTCTCTTCCAAATCATTATTCCAGGGCAGTTGAGAGTAATCTAACCGTACACTGGTTAGAAAAGAGACACTAAGCCTATACTCTAAGCTGGTGAATGCTCCCCAGGAATAGACATCCTCATCCGGTGTCTCTCGTTTGGAATAGAGAATTTCACTGCGCCATTCCAAGCTTCTGTATTTTGCTCTCTCGGGAGGAAACCAGCTTAGGGTGAGGTCTGCTCCTCCCACTAGACTGTTATACTTCTCGGCATTATAAGCTCCCTCGTGATCTGCACTTTTCCCTAAAGCAGCACTAAAACCCATCTCAAAGTAGGTACTTTTTGAGAGATCATAATAATTTTTTAAATGGGAAACAAAAATCAAATTATCCCCCCGTTCCTGAAAAGAGTGTCCCATTCCACCCCGAATAACTTCCAGATCTAACTCATTTACCTTTGCAAATAGGGAAGGAAGCAGAAAATTACCTGCTACTCCAAATCCTTTTAAGGAAGTATTTCCGACAAAATTAACCAGTACTCTGGGCTTGTCAAATAGAGGAAGCGCATGATCATGCCAGCGGTTAAACTTGCCAAACTGGGCTTTGAATTCCCCTGCTTTCAGATTCATATTCAAGGGACAATTCAACCAGATCATGTATCCTTCTTCAATACTTACCTCATCCCCTTCATAAGAGATAAAAACCTTTGCCCGGGTATAGGGATCAAGAGGAGCATTAATATTCAGCTCGAACTCCCGTAAAAAGAAATTTCTGCTTCCCTGGGAAAATTCCGAGGGTTCGGTATTATAGGGATGCTTGGACTTTCCATAAGCAGCATACATATCACATTCCAGAGTAAGATTAGGATTTAATCCTGACTGCTTTCGGGCTCCGGTGAAAAATCTTGTCCCGAAGTTTATATCCTCTTCTTTCTTCTCTTCTCTGCTTAAACCATCTGCCTCCTGCAGCAAAGCTTTGATTTCCTGATCCTCTTTGTATTGTTCAAGCTCTTTAATCCTATCCTGTAAGGTGTTGATTTTTTCCTCAAGCTTCTGCTCTTCTTTTTGATTATCCTGCTTATTCTCTGATTGGGCAAATAATAGTAAGGGGATAATCAATAAAAATAAAAAAATAAATAGTCTTTTTAATATCATAGCCTTATTCCTCCCTATTCTGATTATAATAAAATGGATATACCAATATGTATTGTTTTATTATACTCTTATCAAGAGTTAACACTATACTGTGTTTTAATTGATACTTTGAAAATTAAAGTGATACTAGGATAATACTTAGGATAATTAAAACATTTTAATCAGTATTATTTCCTGAATAACTAAAGGGAGGTGAACGGGGTGATTTAGAGGTTATATATATAAGAGTGTTATATTGTAAGGTGTGATAAACTGGTGTTTCAAGATTCAATAATAGTGGATTATTTATAGCATTTAAAATAGGTTGAATATAGGTATCATTTTCTTTGAATTGGATTTCCCATTGACAGGCAGGACAATTATCTACATAACCAATTACCGGTTCATGATCATGAGCAAAAGCGACCAAGGATACATCCAGCCCATAACCACTAAATAGTAAAATTAAAATAAATAGTACTAAAGTATTTTTCTTAATATGTAGCATAATATATTAATATAATTTAATACATTGGGTCTATCGTAATCCAATATAAAACAAAAGATATCCCACAATCAGACCGGCAATAATTTTAACAACAGTATGAAACAGCCCTTCCCGTAAAAAACGCAGCAGGGAAGCCCGAAAAGGGCTATCCTCTTCCGTAAAAGTAATCAGTAATTCTTTATTAAGCCGGGGAAGAATTCTTTTCATCTGATTAGAGGTGAGTCCGGTAATAATAAGATCACTGTTTTTTCCACTTTCGCTAATATTTATAGTAATACCCGGGGGAAAATTCTTCTTATTGAAACTATACACCTTCCCTTCTTGTTTCATCTGTTTTTCTTTTGCTTTAGCAATTTTAACTTTTGCTTTTGCTATTTTTTTTTGTTTTTTTAAATCTTGTTTAGAGTTGGACATTTTCCCCTACTTTATGTATTATAGGAATGAATCAATATAAAAAATTTACATATAAAAGTAAAGAGGATAATACTTAATAATTAACACCTCAGAATCGATGAAAAAACATTTTGATAGGTTATAATTATCTCAGAAAAACAAAAAATTCTTGCATTCTATTTGATAATTTATTATCTTTTGTTGTCATAATTAGAATTGTTTTAAGGAGGTATTATAATTGAAAAAGGAAATACATCCAGAATATAAAGAATCTACAGTAACGTGTGCCTGTGGAAACACTTTTAAAACCCGTTCCACTAAAGGGGATTTACATATAGAAATTTGTTCTAATTGTCATCCTTTTTTTACCGGTAAACAAAAACTTATTGACTCGGCAGGCCGGGTAGAAAAATATAGGAAAAAATATAAACTTGCTAATAAAGAAAAAGAAGCAAAAGACAGTAATAAATCAACTGAAAAAACTTCTTAGTAATGCTTATAAATGCAGTATGCGGAATACGGATTTTTTTATCTGTATTCCGCATTTTTTTAATCTCAGGCAGTCAGGGAAAGTATGAATAAAGATCATAAAATCCAGGTCGGGGGTCAAGCTGTGATTGAAGGAGTAATGATGAGGTCTCCTGAATATGTTGCCGTAGCTGTACGAAAGCCTGATGATACCATTATTGTAAAAAAAGAATCCTATATTTCCTGGACCAAACGAAATAAGCTTCTTGATCTTCCTCTTATCAGGGGGGGAGTTATTTTAATTGAATCTCTGGTTCTGGGTATCAAAGCTTTAAATTTTTCCGGTGATGTAGCTATGCAGGAAGAAAAAAATCATAAGGAATCAAAAAACAACAAATGGTTGCTGGCGCTAACCGTCATTGCTGCTTTGGCTCTTGGCATAGGCCTTTTCTTCTATCTTCCTCTTAAATTAACCGAATTAACCGGAATTGAAAATAATACTCTTTTTAACCTAATTGATGGAATCATACGTCTTTTGTTTCTATTAACCTATATATTTCTCATCAGCAGGTGGAAAGAAATTAAACGTATTTTTGAGTATCATGGGGCTGAGCATCTGTCTATATTTACCTATGAAAATAAAAAGCCACTTACCTATTCTTCAGCCAGAACCTATACCACCCATCATCCCCGCTGTGGCACCAGTTTTCTGTTTATGGTAATGATTGTAGCCATACTTGTTTTTATATTATTAGGTAAACCGGAATCAATTACCGATAGAATTATCCGCCTTCTTTTTGTTCCTGTAATCGGGGGTATTTCCTATGAGATAATCAGGTTATCCGGAAAAAAGTTTGGGACAAAAATAGCAAAAATTGTTACTGCCCCGGGACTCTGGTTACAACACCTCACCACTAAACAACCTGATGAAAAACAACTTGAAGTAGCATTTACTGCCTTAAAAAGTTCTCTCAATATGGAACTCGATTCCAATATAGAAGTTATGGAATAATATGGATACTTTTTGGAAAAAAATTGAAAAAAAAATCAAAACTGCCGAACAGCGTTTACCGGAAGTAGAAAAATCTCTGGAAAAACCGGAAGTTTTAAAAAATCAGGAAAAACTAGCCTCTTTTTCCAAAGAATATAACCAGCTTAAAACCTTACTGGAAGAAGCACATAATTACCAGAGCATAATTAAAAAAATCCAAGATGATGAAGATATTATTAAAAATTCAACGGATGAAGAACTTAAAGAAATTGCCAGACAAGAAATAGAAGAAAATAATAGGCAAATAAAAGCTTCAGAGGAAATATTAAAAGAATTACTTATTACCAAAGATCCAGGAGATAAAAAAAATGCCATCATGGAAATTCGGGCAGGAACAGGAGGAGACGAAGCTGCTTTGTTTGCCGGTGATTTATATAAAATGTATACCAAATATATCGAGAGAAGGGGATGGGAAAAGGAAGTTTTAAGTGGTAATCCGACGGAATTGGGAGGATTCAAGGAAATAATATTCTCCGTGACCGGACAAAATGTGTACGGAACTTTAAAATATGAAAGCGGCGTTCACAGAGTTCAGAGAGTCCCATCCACTGAAACTCAAGGAAGAATTCATACTTCTGCCGCTTCGGTGGTAGTGCTTCCGGAAGCAGAAGAAGTTGATATTGAAATCGAACCCAATGATATTAAGATTGATGTGTTCAGATCATCCGGTCCGGGAGGACAGAGTGTAAACACTACCGATTCTGCTGTACGTATAACCCATCTGCCTACCAAACTGGTGGTCACTTGTCAGGATGAAAAGTCACAGCATAAAAACCGAGCCAAAGCCATGAAAGTATTGCGGGCCCGATTATATGATCTTAAACAACAAGAAGAAATGAAAAAAACAACTGCCAGCCGGCGTTCCATGATAGGTTCCGGTGACCGGAGTGTGAAAATAAGAACCTATAACTTCCCCCAGGGAAGAGTTACTGACCACAGAATAAATCTTACAGTGTATAAACTCTCTGAAATTTTAGACGGACATCCTGATGAATTCATACGGGAACTGCAGATAATCGAAAAGGATGAAAAGTTAAATGAAAAGGACTGAGGGAAAAATAGAGGCAACCCTTTTACTAGAAGATGGAAAAATTTTTAAAGGGAAAGGATTTGGAAGTCAAGGAACGAGCATCGGTGAAGTAGTCTTCCATACCGGGATGACCGGTTATCAAGAAATCTTTACCGATCCCTCTTATAAAGGTCAAATGGTACTCATGACCTATCCTCATATCGGTAACTATGGTTTCAATAATGAAGATTTTGAATCAACCCAACCTCATATTGCAGCACTCATTGTAAAAGAAGCCTGTAAAGTTCCCAGTAATCACAGATCCACAGAAACTCTCGATTCCTTTTTGCATAAATATAATATAATAGGTATGGAAGATATTGACACCCGGGCCTTAACCCGCCATATTAGGGAAAAAGGCTCCCTGAAGGCAATAATCTCCAATACTGAGCACGATATACAGAAATTGAAGAAATTATTGGATAAGCACCCCCCTATTCAGGATATTGATCTGGTGAGTCAGGTAACCATAGATAAACCTTACATCTGGAAGCAAAAGGCTGACAGTAAATGGTATTATGAAAATATAACCTCATTAAGCAAAGAATCCTTCCAAGTAATTACCTTTGACTTTGGTATTAAACAAAACATTCTCAAGTTAATGAGCTCATTAAATATACAGGTGGAACTGGTGCCGGCTTCAACTCCAGCTGAAAGCATAATTGATATGAATCCGGACGGAATTTTTCTTTCCAATGGACCCGGAGATCCCCAGAGAGTGAGTTATGCCGTAAAAAATATTAAAAAACTTATGGCTAAATTTCCTATGTTCGGAATATGTCTTGGCCATCAAATTATGGCACTTGCTCTGGGAGGAATAACCTTTAAATTGAAATTTGGTCATCATGGAAGTAATCACCCGGTTAAAGATCTTCAAACCGGAAAAATAGAAATAACTTCCCAAAATCATAACTATGCTGTAGAACCAAAATCCGTAGAAAAGATTGGTTTTGATATTAGTCATATAAATCTGAATGATAATACAGTAGAGGGGATGGTGCACAGAGAGCTTCCAGTCTATTCGGTTCAGTATCATCCGGAAGCGTCTCCCGGACCGCATGATTCAGTGAATTTATTTAAAAAATTTTATTCTATATTGGAGGAAAATTCATAAATCTTATATGTTATCTATATAATTTTGGAGGAATAAGAAACTCTAAGAAATTCTGTCACTATCCTTATACCCTATACCTTATACCCTATACCTTATACCCTATACCATATACCATATAACTTAAAAAATAATATGCCGAAAAGAAACGACATCAAAAAAATATTAATAATCGGATCCGGTCCTATTATAATCGGACAGGCCTGTGAATTTGACTACTCTGGCACTCAGGCTGTAAAGGCATTAAAAAATCTCGGTTATGAAACTGTACTGGTAAATTCCAATCCTGCTACCATTATGACTGATACTGAAATAGCAGATAAAACCTATATTGAACCCATAAATAAACAAACCCTGGCCAAGATAATTAAAAAAGAAAAGCCAGATGCCCTGCTTCCCACCATGGGGGGGCAGACCAGTCTCAATGTTACCGTAGAACTGGCTGAGGAAGGAATATTGGATCTCTTCGGGGTAGAACTGATCGGCGCCAATCTCAATGCTATAAAAAAAGCTGAAGACAGGGAGTTATTTAAAGAAATTATTGAAAATCTAAACCTGGATCTTCCCAAAGGTGGTTTTGTCAAAAATAAAGATGAAGCCCTCAATCTGATTCCCGAACTTGATTTTCCCATTATTATTCGGCCTGCCTTTACCCTGGGGGGAACCGGAGGAAGTGTGGTGTATAATAAGGAAGAGTATGAAAAACAGGTTGAATGGGGATTATCCAACAGTCCCATAAATGAAGTGCTGATAGAAGAATCCATAATCGGATGGAAAGAATTTGAACTGGAAGTAATGAGAGATCTTAAGGATAATGTGGTGATTATTTGTTCCATTGAAAATGTTGATCCTATGGGAGTTCATACCGGGGATTCCATTACCGTCGCTCCCATACAAACTCTCACTGATCGTGAATATCAGTTCATGCGGGATGCAGCCAAAGCTATCATTAGAAAGATCGGTGTAGAAACCGGCGGCTCCAATATTCAATTTGCCGTAAATCCCCAGGACGGAAGAATGGTTGTCATTGAAATGAATCCCAGAGTTTCCCGGAGTTCTGCTCTTGCTTCCAAGGCAACCGGATTTCCCATCGCCAAAATAGCAGCCCAATTAGCAGTGGGGCTAACCCTGGATGAAATACAAAATGACATAACCAAAAAAACTCCGGCTTGTTTTGAACCCGTGCTTGATTATACAGTGGTTAAAATTCCCCGCTGGAACTTTGAGAAATTTCCTCAAACCTCCCCTGAATTGGGAACTCAAATGAAGGCAATTGGGGAAACCATGGCTATTGGACGCACTTTTAAAGAAGCTTTGCAAAAGGCAATACGATCCCTGGAATCTGACTGTTATGGATTTGGCAGCGAAGAAAACCTATCCCTTGAATATTATCAAAATAAATTAAAGAAACCAACTCCGGAGCGCCTCTTTTATGTGGGAGAATTACTCAGGCAGAAAGTGGAAATTGAAGAGCTATATTCCCTGACTGGTATCGATAAATGGTTTCTTTATCAGATAAATGAAATTATACAGGAAGAAAAAAATATTACCAAAAGCAGCCTTAATGACCGGGATATGCTTTTATCTCTGAAAAAAGCTGGTTTTTCTGATAAAAGAATCGCTCAGCTAAGTGATGAAACTGAAGAAAAGGTGCGAAATTCCAGAAAAAATAAATCATTAAAACCGGTTTTTAAAGTAGTAGATACCTGTGCTGCAGAGTTCGAATCCACTACCACCTACCTCTACAGTACTTATGAGGAAGAGAATGAAGCCCAAAGAAGCAATAAACCTAAAGTGATTATACTGGGAAGCGGCCCTAACCGTATAGGGCAGGGAATCGAGTTCGATTATTGCTGTGTACATGCAGTGATGGCTCTTCAGGAAGCTGGGTATGAAACTATTATGATTAATAATAATCCGGAAACAGTCTCCACCGATTATGATACTGCCAATAAACTTTATTTTGAGCCCTTAACCATTGAAGATGTACTGCATGTCATTGAAATGGAAAAACCGGAAGGTATTATTGTACAATTCGGAGGACAAACTCCCTTAAAATTAGCTTATGAACTGGATAAAAACGGAGTACATATTTTTGGCACCTCCCCCAAATCCATAGATCTGGCTGAAGATCGGAGTAAATTCGGAAAATTAATAAAAAATACTAATATCAAACAGCCGGAATGGGGAACCGCTTTTACCCTTAAGGAAGCTAAAAATGTTTCCCAAAAAATTGGATTTCCGGTGTTGCTGCGCCCCTCCTATGTTTTGGGAGGACGGGGAATGGAAATTGTTTATGATAACGATTCCCTGGAAAAATATATTATTGAAGCTGCCTCCATAAGTACGGAATATCCTGTTTTTATAGATAAATTTTTAGAGGATGCTTTTGAATTTGATATTGATGCCATCCGGGATGGGAATAAAACCATTATTTGCGGATTTATGCAGCATATTGAAGAGGCAGGCATTCATTCCGGTGACAGTTCCTGTGTTCTGCCTCCATATATGATTGGGGAGGAAGATTACCAACTGATAGTTGAACAGACCAAATACATAAGTGACATACTTGATGTTAAAGGATTGATTAACATTCAATTTGCTCTCCGAGACGGGGAAATTTATGTTCTGGAAGTAAATCCAAGAGCCTCCCGTACTATTCCTTTTGTCAGTAAAGCAGTTGGGATTCCCTGGGCTAAAATTGCTGCCAAGATCATGGTTGGTCACTCCCTGGATGAATTTAAAATAGACTATAAGAGAGATACTGGTATGATAGCCGTAAAAACCCCAGTATTCCCTTTTATGAGCTTCCCCCATGTACATGTCTACCCCGGAACAGAAATGCGTTCAACTGGAGAAGTAATGGGGATAGATAAAACCTTTGGTGGTGCTTTTGCTAAAGCACAGTTTGCTGCCGGACACGGCCTTCCTAAAAAAGGAAATGCTTTTATAAGTGTTAATGATAATGATAAAATATCAGTTGTTCCCATAGCCAGACAATTGTATGAACTTGGATTTAAAATAATAGCTACGCAGGGAACGTATCAGACTTTACGCAAAGCAGGTATTCCGGCAAAACCAGTACATAAAGTCGGTGAAGGTAGGCCAAATTCACTTGATCTGATAATAAATGGGGAAATTCAAATCATTGTGAATACACCCTTGGGAAAAATCTCCAGATCTGATGAATATCAGATCGGTAGAATTGCTATAGCACATGATGTGCCTTTTCTTACCACACTTTCTGCTACCTGGGCAACAGTACAAGCCATTAGAACCTTACAGGCCGGTCCCTTGGATGTATGTACAATACAAGAAGTTGAAAAAAAAGAGGTCTCATCTCATGCAGAATAATTCAAAATCAGAACAAAAACAAAAAAAATTTCATCCCAATACACGTCTTTATCGTTTTACTTTGCTTATTTTTGTCAGTCTTTTATCCTATGGAACCTATTTTGCCTATGATGGTCTTTCCGCCATTGCCCCCATTCTGATTAAATCGTTTGATATCTCACGAGCTGCATTCGGAGCTACTAAAACCATATACTCAGTAGCGGCAATATTATGTCTTCTTATAGGGGGTATACTTATCGACAGAATAGGTACCCGAAAATCAAGTCTGCTTTTTTCTCTTTTTATTGTTATCGGTGCTGGTATCATTGCTCTTTCTCCTAATATCTGGATATTATACATTGGTATGTTCTTTTTCGGTGCCGGTTCGGAGACTCTTATTGTAGCCCAAAGTGCGATTGTTGCCCGCTGGTTCAAAGGCAAGGAACTGGCAATGGCATTTGGCATTGTATTGACTGTCAGCAGACTGGGCTCTCTTTTCAGCTATAATACAGAAGCATTGATTGCGGAATACTTTGGTCATTATACCTATGCGCTTTGGGCAGGAGCAATATTTTGCTTACTATCCCTTATATGCAATCTTATCTACTGTCTGATGGATAAAAAAGGTGAACAAGTTCTTGCTCTCAAAGAAGAAAATGTGGAAGAAAAAATAGTATTTTCCCAAATAACAAAATTTAATCCTTCTTTCTGGTATATTACCTTTTTATGCTTGACATTTTACGGGGCAATTTTTCCCTTTCAGCATTTGGCTGTTGATTTTTTTCATGATAAATGGAATCTTCCCCTGGAGGCAGGCGGAGAAGGTGGATTTTTCTATCAGGTATTTTCCAATATCATTCATATGTTTTCTACTGCTCCCGGTTTAGCAGGGATTATTGTATTTGCTTCCATGATATTTGCCCCTTTTGCTGGAAAACTGGTAGATAAAATTGGTAAGCGAGCTACTCTGATGATTATTGGCTCCCTAATGATGATCCCGGCTCATCTTTTACTGGGAATTACCTATATTAATCCAGTTGTAGTAATGATTGTTCTGGGAGCTGCATTCGTTCTGGTTCCGGCTGCAATGTGGCCATCCATTCCCTTGATTGTCTCCAAAAATAGAGTGGGAACAGCCTTTGGTTTAATGACCATGTTGCAGAACATTGGATTAGGTCTTTTCCCCTGGATTAATGGAATTTTAAGAGATAAGTTTGGTAATTATACTGCCAGCCAAATCATGTTTGCCTCTCTTGGCCTGCTAGGGCTACTATTTGCCTTTCTCCTTAAAAAAGCAGATAATAAAAATAATAATATTTTGGAAAAACCTTAAATTAATATTTAATAGGAATAATTCTTGCTATAATTTACCTATTATATTAGTAATAATTTTGACTTTTTAAACTGAATTCATGAAAAAAAATAGCAAAGAAAATCATAATCCTGCTCGCAAAATCTCCCTTAAAAATGTAACTCTTCAGTGGGATAAAACTTCCTGGATACTGCTACTAGTGCCAATTCTGCTTACTATCTGGGTCTATTGCGGTAAACAGGATTTTTTTGATAATTCTTTTGATAATCTGACAAACCTGTGGAATGAAGATTTTTACAGCACTGGATATGAATATATCTCTGCCTTTCTGCTCATGTTTGTAATCCCTTTTGTTTTCATAAAATTTTACTTTAAAGATAAACTTTCCGACTATGGATTCCAAAAAGGGGATGTCCATTTCGGTCTACAATTCACTTTGCTGAGTTTTCCTATTATTCTATTATTGATGTATATAGGAGCCGGAACTACAGGTGTACAAAATGAATATCCTCTGGCAAAATCAATAGTGAATAATACTAATTATTTCATAATTATTGAAATCTTCTATCTGGTATATTATATCAGCTGGGAATTTCTTTTTCGTGGATTTATGCTTTTTGGATTAGAGAAAAAATATGGCGCTCTAACAGCTATCTTAATTCAAACCATACCATCCACAATTGTTCATATTGGTAAACCATTTGGGGAGACCATGGGGGCTGTAGTTGGAGGATTAGTATTTGGATATCTTGCTCTTCGTACTCGTTCCATCTACTATCCTTTTCTTATGCATGCTCTGCTGGGTATCAGTACAGATATTTTTGTAATTTTAAGATTACATCCCTAATAATTTATACTGTATAGTTTTTGAACATGAAATCCATAAAAACCAAAAAATTTAAACATATCCAAAATTCAACACCTATTTACCAAGGAAACTATCTTACGGTAGAGGAGCTTATCATTAACTTACCTAATGGTGGAATAGGGAAAAGAGAAATAGTACAGGTAAAAAATGCTGCTGCAGTTCTGGCAGTGGATGAAAAGCAAAAAGTCCATCTAATCCGACAGTACAGACATGCTGTGCAGCGATACACTCTGGAAATCCCGGCGGGTTTGATTAATGAAAATGAAACACCGGAACATACTGCTCTCCGGGAATGTGAGGAAGAGACAGGATACAAACCACATAACTTGAAAAAACTACTCTACTATGCCCATTCTGAAGGTTATTCCACCGGGTATACAACCCTTTTTCTGGGAACAAAACTGGAATATACTGGTATAATAAATCCAGATTCCACTGAATGTATAGAAAGAGTGTCCATGCCTTTTGAAGAATTTTTTCAATTAATAAAAAAACAACAAATACTTGATTCCAAATCAATTTTATCTGGTTTAATATATAAATATGATATTCAGATCAGTGCATCAACCTAAATTGTGTTTTTTGAAAACATTTCAAGGACTGATCAACTACTTATTATATTTTCTTAATCTATCAAAAATAAATCTTGCCAATAGGAGGCACAACATGAAAAGGGGTTTATTTATTATCCTACTATTATTTTTATCTCAGATTGCTTTCTCTCAAGGAATTTTTAAAGAAAAAATTGTTGCTGGAAGCAAAAATGATTTTATGGAAGTCTACTACTATAAAATTAAAGGAACCAATAAGGAAATTGGGAAAAAAATTGCTCAAATAGCAAAACAAAGAAATATTACCTTAATGTCTAGTATTGATACACTTAAAAACAGACTCAAATATAAATATCTGAAAAATAATTATCCAATTCATTACCGAAGAATGCAGGGAGTTGCTGAAGAATA
>CAZKMO010000047.1:21566-22658 GCA_964554015.1 uncultured bacterium | reverse complement strand
GGTGATATTGTTAGAATAGCTTTCAGTTACGACCAAAGGTATAAAAAAATATGGCCAAATTGGTTAAGAGTAAACAGGGCATACGGACGCTATGATATTTTTGTTCAGACACCTGAGGGAGGATGGTATTGCTGGCCCAACAGCGGGATGGACAGCCAGCGGTATGTTAATAGCATAGATTGACTTGCGTATTTGTTAACATAGGATTTTCTACTCCTGTGGTCAATAGTGAGAGATGTCATACCCAAGGTAATGAACACCCTTAGCAGCTATAAAACCTAAGGTGATTTGACATAATTAAAATCATCATAAGGAGGTAGTATGAAATATCTAAAATATGGTTTTTTCATTTTATTATTGATTTTAATCTCATGCGGTAATGATAAAAAGGCATTTGAAAGACATAATAAACTTGCTCATATGTATGCTGCTAGTGATTCTTTAGAACTAGCTATCAAAGAATGGCAGCTGGCTTTAAAAGCTGACCCGGAAAATGAACTTGCCCCCCAAGTAAAGGATAATATATTAAAAGCAAAAATGAATTTAAAACTGGATACCAAATTCTCTAGGCTGGCTCGATCAGCTGATGCTGCTGCTTGTAAAAAAAATATGGCAGCTATAGAATCAGCTGCTAATATGAAATTTTCCCAAAATGTATTAGATGGTAATGCCAAGTATCCCTCTAGTATTAGGGAAATGGTCAACAGCGGTTATCTTGATAGTGAACCGGAATGTCCCTCTGGTGGAGTATATCTTTATGATTCTAATACTGGGAAAGTTGAATGTACTGTTCATGGTAAGTTATAAAACCTGTTTTCCTGACGGATGATTCGGATGTGATATAAATAAAATCAATTACCTGTGGCACGCCCCTCAATTTAATCCCTGGTTCCCAAAACTCCAGTTTAGGAACCTTAATATCGAAAGAAACTCTGTTTCTTTAACAATAGGTTAATAATTAGGTTAATAATTAGATATTGGGATAAATATATGAGCAGAATGGTATTCATTTTCCCTGGTTCCCAAACTCCAGTTTGGGAACCTTAATATCGAAAGAAACTCTGTTTCTTTAACAATAGGTTAATAATTAGG
>CAZKMO010000047.1:18053-21466 GCA_964554015.1 uncultured bacterium | reverse complement strand
TTAATAATTAGATATTGGGATAAATATATGAGCAGAATGGTATTCATTTTTTAATTTCAACTATAATTAAGGTGGATTGTTCTCATCATAAAATCATTAAACAGTGAAACGGAGTTTCACATTATAAGTACGCTCCCAAACGGGAGTTTGGGAGCGAGTAAAAGGCTCTGGCCCCTACGGCCAATAATTAAAGATAATGTCCTGTGAGGTGTTAATCACCTCACAGACACTATATCGAAGGTGAAGAACACCTTGGGCATCGATAATTTTCCCCCAAACACTTGACATTTTCCTCATAAATAATTACATAAAAGCTAATTCATTAAAGTATCACAGGAACAGGATGAATGGATGAGTTTTATACAAACAGAATAAACCAGGTGGTGGACTATATCCAGGATCATCTGGAGGAGGAGCTTTCCCTCAAGCAGCTGGCCGGGGTGGCCTGCTTTTCGGAATTTCATTTCTGCCGCATATTCAAGGCGGTTATGGGAGAGCCGGCCTACCAGTTCATCCGCAGGCTGAGGCTGGAAAAATCCGCTGAACTGCTGCTGACCAGCAGTACAGAATCCATTACCGGAATCGCCCTGAGGTGCGGTTTTGCCACCTCTTCCTCCTTTGCCAAAAGTTTCCGGAAGCATTTTGGAATGAGCGCCTCCCAATGGAGAAATAAGTCAAATGCCTTTTTTGACCGGGAATCAATCCCGGTGCAAATCGAGCGCGGCCACATATCGGTTAATAAGGGCTCCCCGGTATGGACTTTTCCCAAAGAAGATTCGATCCGGCAGGTGGTTATTGAGAATATTCCTCCCCTGAAGGTTGCCTATGTTCGCAATATCGGCCCCTACCAGGGAGATGAAATTCTCTTTCAGAATTTATACGATCAGCTCTGTCAGTGGGCTCTGCCCAGAGGTCTTATTACGGATAAGACTTTCATTTTAAATATATATCATGACAATCCGGAAATAACAGAACACAGAAAGCTGCGGGTCATGACCGCCATTCCGATCCCGAATGCAGCTCATGCCTCCGGAAGCGTGGGGGTGACCAAACTTTCCGGGGGCAAATACGGCGTCTGCCGCTTTCTGCTGAAAAAGGATGAATTCCGGGAAGCCTGGGACTGGATGTTTTCCGTATGGCTGATCAACAGCGGGTATGAGCGGGACAGCCAAGAAGCTTTTGAAAGATGTCTGGGGGAAAAAACCATCCGGGGAGAGCGTTATTTTGAGGTTGATATCTGTATACCGGTGAAAGTGAAATAGAAATCATATAGGGCGGATATTGCCGTGTATGGTGGAGCAGGAGAGATGCAGAAAAAAAGCAAGTTTGGACAACTGAAAAGCAGGAATTGAGAAGATTTTATGACGGCGAACACCTATTATGGGTTTGACATTTTTTAATGCTAACCAGAAAAGGAGAATTACATGTCAGCAGAAATCAAACTCAATCCTGTAGGAAGAGTGGAGGCAAAGCAAGGTCGTTTTTATGTGGTAATCGAGGAAAGGTTCAGGGAGGCCTTAAAGGAACTGGAAGGCTTCGGTCACATTATTATTATCTGGTGGGGCAGTCAGTCCGATTCACCGGAAGATAGAGAGGTTGTGGTGGCGGAAAAACCATACCGGAAGAGCCCGGATACCATAGGCATTTTTGCCACCCGGTCGGAAATACGGCCCAATCCGGTTTTGATTTCCACGGCAGCGGTGCTGAGCATTGATCTGAAAAAGGGTATTATAGAGGTTCCCTGGATCGATGCCGAGCCGGGCACGCCCGTTATTGATATCAAGCCCTATCACCCCAGTTCGGACAGAGTGAAAAATGTCAGGATACCTGATTGGTGTTCCGACTGGCCCCAATGGTATGAAGATTCCTCGGCCTTTGACTGGGCTGCAGTGTTTTCTCCCTCCCACCCAGGTTAAAAAGCTTATACCAAACACCCGGGGTCCTTCGGACTCCCGGGGTTTGGCCATTTCAATCAGTCAGAGATTTTTCCTCGTAATTTATCCCAAACACTTGACATTTTTCTAATAAATTCTTAAATAAAGTTAAGTCAATTTCAAGAAACAGTATGTAGGGTGGGTCTTGAGGCACTGTTTATAAATTAAGAAAATAATATAAAATTACAGATAACCCTATAAAATTAAGGAGAAATATTAATCATGATTAGCAGAATCTGGCATGGCTGGACCACTCCCGGCAATGCGGATACCTATGAAGCCCTGCTTAAAGAGGAAATCTTTGTTGGTATTGAAGACCGGCATATTCCCGGGTATAAGGGTATTCAACTGCTTCGCCGCCAAGTCGGGGAAGAGGTGGAGTTCGTCACCATTATGACCTTTGCTTCCCTGAATGCCGTGATCGAGTTTGCGGGAGAGGATTACGAAGCAGCCTATGTTCCCCAGAAGGCGAGGGAAGTACTCTCCCGTTTTGATGAACGGTCGCAGCACTATGAAATCAGGGCCGAGAGAAGCGGGACAGAGTGATAAAAATTGATTTATTTCAATAAAATACCGACAGTAATTTGGATAAAATATTTGTACTGATGAGTTCCGCACCCATGAACCCGGGGATCATTTCCGCTTTCACCACTCCCAGATCCGGTCTCAAATAATTGGAACCGCTGAAGCTGAAATCATCCTGGGTAATGGTCATATCCAGCTGGTAGCAATTATCCACTGTGCCAAAGGGCACTTCCACCGTAGCATTGGTCGAACTGATGGAATAGGTCAGGGTAGTGGGAAAGACCATCGGATTTGTCGTGTCTCCGTTAGAATAGAAATACCCGGTGGAATTTGATGTTTTTTCCACACCGGTTTTGCCGTATTCCACTTTCAGGGGCGGATCCCAAACTTCCCGGAACGACCAGACCGGCGCGGCAGCTGATCCGGGATTGGACTTGGCAGAAACATTATCATAATAAATCTCACCGGCCTTGTAAGTTACCTGGTCCAAAGTGGATAAGCCCAGCCAAAAAATCATGCCCCGCCACCCCTGCTCACTAAAGATTCCGCACCGTATTTTAATATAGGATTCACCCGGAAAAGTCTCATTGTCTATTCCCAGAATTTTTCCGGTGCCGTTGAAAGTATCCTGGGGGGATTCATATATTTTATACTGAAAGGTCCAATTAGTAGAGGGGGGAAACCAGGCTTCATGGGAATTATCTTCAGACTTGGTTGGTGATTTATTATCACAATAGGTTAATAAAAACAGGCATATTAATAAAACTGTTAGCAGAATTCCTAACCACCTTTTTTTCTGATTCATTATAGGCTCCTTTTTAAATTTTGTTTATCTAATCATATTTTATTGAATTTTTTGCCTTTTTGAATGTTAAACATAAAATTGGTCTGGCTAATAGGGGTAAATTACCTTGGAATACTTTTTGGGAAGCAATTATCGATCTTGAAGGGCAA
>CAZKMO010000047.1:0-18043 GCA_964554015.1 uncultured bacterium | reverse complement strand
AAATGGATAAAGGTAAAAGATACATTATTATAAAATTTTGCCTTAGGTAAGTATCAAGAATAATTTGCAGCTGTCATATCTCCATACATCAGCCCTGTCAGCACTGAAACAAATGAGAAGAAACCATAGACAATATATTTACGTAAATAATGTATTATTATAATCAGTAATTCAGGAGTGGAATATGAAAAAAAATTTTATTTTTTCCAGCTTAATTTTCGTTATAATCTGCTGTCCCCGTCTCTATGGTCAGGATAACCAAAGAGCTGTTATTCCCCAGGAGAATGGGGATATTATTTTGGCTTATAAGGGATTCGGGCAATTTTTAAATTCCCCCAAAGATTGGAATGATTACCTGAAATATGTATTACATGCCTACCCCACCTTAAGGTGTCTGCATCAGCGCTATATTAAATACGGTTTGATTGACTCTGTCCTTTATAAAAAACAAGTTTCTGACTATAATATAGATGACTTTGCACTTTATTTGAATAGAGTGAACGAGAAACAGTTTATTACTCTTTACGATAATGTCATAAAACAGATGGATAGTATATTGACACCTCGTAATAAAGTTGACATTTGTTTTTTCCTGCCCTACGGAGATTGCTTTGTCCAGGAGGTAGCCGGCAGGCAGACAGTATTTATATCTATAAAGTATGATATGGATAAGATGGATTTAATTTTAATGCATGAGTATGCTCACTGCCTGCATCATCAAAGAAGGCCGCAGGAACCGTCGGTTTTAAAAAGATGGATTGTAAGCGAGGGAATAGCATCCTTTTTCCCCCTGTTAGTATCCCGGAATTATTCCATATATGACGGTTTATGGATGATGCCCAGGGAAAATATTGACTGGTGCAGGCAGCATGAACCGGAGATAATAGACAGCATTAGGGTGGATTTGGATAAGCAGGGGATGGAGATAAGCAAGAAATACATTGCGGGCGGGGAAGGATTTGCCCGGCCGCCCCGGGGATTCCCGGAAAAAACCGGTTATTACCTGGGATACCACCTAATCGAAAAGTGTATGGATAAGGGAATGGCCTTGTCCGATATATGCACTTTGAATTCCCAGGCAGTCTTGGATAGCAGTGGTGTATTTGAAATTCATCAATAATCCCGGATATCTCAGTCTGGGTGAAATAATGACTGGATGTATATCTATAAGTATTTGAAAGTAATGATGAAAAACAGGAGGATCTGACATGTTACAAATGTTTAAGAATATTTCAGTCATGGGACTTATTTTGCTTATCAGCGGTTGTGAGGTTTCACATACTCCAAAAGGCCGGATTGCCTTTAATTCTTATCGGGATGGCAATTCGGAAATATATGTGATCAATGCGGATGGCAGTAATCTTACCCGATTGACATGCAGTGATGCCAGGGAAACCTGTCCCGCCTGGTCTCCGGACGGGGATATGATTGCCTATGTATCGGATCGTGCAGGTAATAAAGAGATCTTTGTAATGCGCGCGGATGGTACCGAGGAGCGGCGCTTGACTTTCACCTCCGGTGAGGAGTATCATCCTGATTGGTCACCGGACGGGAGCCTGATCGCCTTCCGGGCCGAACGTGACGGCAATATTGACATCTATGTGATGGGAGCGGACGGAAGCGACGAACAGCGGCTGACAACCAGTCCGGCAGTTGATCACAGGCCCCGCTGGTCTCCCGATGGGAACCGCATATTGTTCGGCTCGAATCGAGATGGCAACTTCGAGGTCTATATCATGGATAGGGACGGCAGGAACCAGAAGCGCTTGACGCAAAGCTCAACCTGGGAGATCTTCCCCAGCTTCTCTCCGGACGGCAGATCAATCGTATTTGCTTCCGGATACAGCCAGGGCCCAGAAGCGGATATACATGTCATGGAAGCAGACGGCAGCAGCGAGCGTTCCCTGACTTCTTTTCCCGGTCGGGAAGAAAGTATAGCCTGGTCTCCGGATGGGAAATATCTTGCCTTTCAGGCTGGGTATGATGGAAACTTTGAAATTTATATCATCAATATACATGGAGGTGAACCTCGCCGTCTTACCCGAGATCCAGCCACGGATAACTGGCCGACCTGGACTGCATACTAGGTAAAATCCAATTTTTCAGTCACCTGACCGAGCGATTAAGGACGGGTGATGGGAAAGGAATTTTCAAATTATGCTAAACTCGTGTAGTATTGAATCCGGATCAAACCTGGGCTCAACTCTGCATAGAAACTTGCTTAAGGATTGATTATCTTGGGCAAAATTTAATCAATGCTTTTACTAAGGATTGAGACGGGCAATATTGTTTCCAAAAAACACTTGACATTTTCCCCATAAATTCTTACATAAAAGCAAATTACTAGCTATAATTTCATGGTAGAAAAAAATTTTTTCTATGAAGTAATTCATATATTATTGTGATCTGCTGGATAATCGGGCAGATAAAGGAAGTAACCATTCATAAAGGAGTGATAATGGATCCATATGTAACCACTGAAAACCTTGAATCCAAGAGTCAAACCTGGCTGGAGAAGATTCGTCCCTTCAATCAACATAAAATGCAGCTGAAGGTGGAAAAGAGTACTCTGCTGGTGATTGATATGCAGCAGTTCTTCCTGGACACGGAATCTCCTACCTTCACCTGCGGCGGAGTGGCCATTCTTCCCAGAGTGAAACATCTCATCGATACCTTTCGCAAAGCCCATCGCCCGGTGATCTTTACCCGGCATGTGCATCATCCCGATGACCTGGATTCCGGGATCATGGGGTGGTGGTGGGAAGGTATGTGCCTGGAAGGCAGCCCGGAAAGCGAAATCCATCCGGAATTAGCCCCTTTACCAAGTGAAAAGGTGGTTTTAAAGCACCGATATTCTTCCTTCTATAACACGGATCTGGAGACGGTGCTGCGCTGTCTAAAGGTAGAAGACCTGGTCATTTCCGGAATAATGACCAACATGTGCTGTGAATCAACAGCCCGGGATGCCTACTATCGGGATTACCGGATTTTTTTTCTGGCGGATGGAACCGGATCCATCAACGAGGAAATGCATTATGCCAGTCTACTGAACCTTGCTTTCGGTTTTGCCTATGTGACTACCAGCAGTGCCATTGAGACCCGGATCACTGCTAGGACATAGTCTAAAAATCGATAAGGAATACTATGAAGAAAAAACCATGGTACCAATCACTGTTTGAGAATTATGCTGAGAAATATGACAAGGAAAGTTTCACTCAGGGGACAGTGGGGGAATGCGATTTTATCGAAGAAGAGTTGAAATTTGACAAAAGGTTGAAAATACTTGATGTGGGATGCGGAACCGGAAGGCATACTATTGAACTTTCTAAAAGAGGGTATACGGTTACCGGGATTGACCTATCCCAAGACCAGCTGCAAAGAGCCAGAGAAAAAGCGGAAAGTAATGATCTCACTATTACTTTTCTACAGCAGGATGCCCGAAAGCTGTCTTTCAACCGGGAATTTGATGCTGCCATTATGCTCTGTGAGGGAGGATTTCCCCTTATGGAAACCGATGAAATGAATTATGAGATACTGAAAGGAGTGACACGATCGCTGAAAGAGCCGGGCAAATTCATATTCACCACCCTGAACGGACTATATCCCTTATATCATTCTGTGGAAGAATTCTGTGCTTCCAATTCAGAAGAGGGTAATGCCACCTATAGAAGCAACACCTTTGATTTAATGACTTTCCGGGATCATAATATCACGGAAGTCGAAGACGATATGGGAAATAAAAAGACTCTGGAATGCAATGAACGGTATTATGTCCCCATAGAAATTACCTGGCTGTTAAAATCGCTTGGGTATGAGAAAATCGACATTTTGGGAGCAAAACTGGGCGCCTTTTCCAGAAAGGACAGATTGACCACTGAAGATTTTGAAATGCTGGTTATAGCGGAGAAATAATGATGGATACCAAACCAGATATTAAAAAACTGGGATTTTTAGGATCATTTGCCATTTACATACCGGCAGCATTTTTACTGTATGGTTTAACAAAATATGTAATACCTTACCTCAGTAAAGTAACCGGACAGGAGATAATACTGTTCTGGTTTATAGTGGCCGGACTGGGGATATTTATTCCTTTGATCATAACGGCAGTGCTAATGTTAAGAGTCGAAGGATACGGAATATCAAAAGCCACCTGGAGGGAACGGCTGAGATTCCGCAAACTATCCAAAAGCGATGTGATTCGGAGTATTATGGGATAGATCATGGTTGCAATTCTCAGCGGCCTTATAATGAAAGGATTGAAGTTGATAACAGGCAGGTTTGATCATTCCCCGGCCTTTATGTCTTTGGAACCGTTAAACAAAGGGCGGTATTGGTTGTTACTGATTTGGCTGCCTTACTGGATTTTAAATATCCTGGGAGAAGAAATCCTCTGGAGAGGAGTCATGCTGCCCAGGCAGGAAATTGCCTGGGGAAAACATGCCTGGCTTTTTCACGGATTGGGCTGGGGATTGTTCCATATTGCCTTTGGATGGCAGATGCTGATTACGCTGCTGCCCTTGATTTTTATACAGTCATACCTGGTTCAGAGAACAAAGAATTCCTGGGTGGGAGTAATAATGCACGCCGGATTAAATGGTCCCAGTTTCATAGCGATTTGTTTTGGATTAATTTAAGCGTAGAAAAAAAATACAACACTATAATATTCAGGGGAAAAACATGAAAAAAATAATTTTAATTGCCCTAATGCTGATAATAGGGATAGTAATTACATTATTTTTTATAATGGGAGGCATGGAAATGAAGGAACCAAAAATTGTGGAGATTAATAAAAATCTGGAAGCTGTTGGCTTAATGACACGTACAACCGCTAAAACAGTGTATAAGGATTTACCCAAGCTATATGCTGAATATATGGCCATCAAAGACAGCAAGGGAATAAAAAACCTAAAAAATCCCTGGGAATATATTTCTCTGAGTAATAATTTTGAGGGAAGCAGTTCCTGGAATTATTATACCGGGTATGTGGTAACTTCATATGAGGGAAGTTCAGAAAAATTAGTAAAATTTAGTATGCCGGCTGGAAGGTATGCTGTTTTTCCTCTGCGGTGTAAACATAAATTATTTTTTGGATATAAAATGGGCAGAATGAAACAATACATCTATAAAAAATGGCTACCCACATCCGAGTATGAATTTGCCGGTTATGAGTATGAATATAACAATGAAGCCATGCATAAAATAAGCCCCTACATTATTGATTTATATGTGGGGATAAAAAAGAAAGAATGATGGCGCAACTGCAGTAATTTTTCAAAGAATTGCAGGTCGGTGAATTAATGAATACGTGTAAGAAATTGTAATATAAGACATTTTTTTTAGAAGTGTGATGAAGTAAAAAAACAATTAAAAGGAGACAAAATGGGTAAGAAAAAGAATATACTTGGATATTATATTATCGGAAGTGCAATTATTTGGGGACTCACTGGTATTGCAATGTCATTTCAATTAAAGGGTACGGAATGTTTTAATGAAATCGGGCCTATTTTTGGTGCTGCTGCAGGTATTCACTTGATATTAATATGGTGTCCGTTGGCTGCTCAATTAAAGAAACAGCAAGGAGACAAAGAGGCTGATAAGAAAAAGAAATAAGTTAAAAATAATTTGACTCAAACAGCTTTGTACGAATATTAAGTAGTGATCATTGTATAAGGATCAGGGGTATTTTCGTGTTTATGGCCATAAATGAACTTGCAGGCTATTTTTGAGGTTAGGCAGAAGTCAGTATATCTATCATCAGGAAATTCAAAATCATTGATAATCAGGTTAGATTTCCGGTAGAAAGGGTAGAAAAATCATCACAAAAATTCTTGATAGGGCAAAGTTAAATGAAGATATTATTTCCACTCTGTGAAGCTTCTTTCACTCAAAGAGTTACACTGCCAACAGTGCAGAACTCCTTGGGCAGCAGATTATAAGTAGAGTGGGATGTAATACTATCTGTTTAGTTATATTTGTTTTAGTTGAAAGGGGGAAATATGATTCGAATCCGCTGCATCCACAGTGGAGTTTTGCCCCTGAACCGAGACCGCATTGAGCAGGTCAAGGGTCTATTCCGGGAAGCATTTCCCCGCATTGCGGACTCGGCGGAAAAAATCCCATCGATGTTGAATAAACCCATTGAACACGGCTACCGGGCAGCACTTATCATGCTGGAACAAAGTATGGAGCGGGTAGATGCTTTCGGACTGGTACTGAATTTTCCCCACTGTAAAAGTGTCTTCCTGGACTACATTGCAGTGCGGGGGAGTATCCGCGGGGGTGGACTGGGAGCCGCCTTGTATGAGGCAGTGCGTGAATACTGCCGGAATGTAGGAGCCAGAGGATTGTACATGGAAGTGCAGCCTGATGATCCTTCCCTGACTCCCGATCCTGTGAGACTGGAAGAAGCCAAAAAACGAATCCGGTTTTATGAACATTACGGCGTCCGTACCATAATAAACCCGGAATATTCTAAGTCGGTGGGGGATCCTCCCACAACTGCCTATTTGCTGTTCGACGGACTGGGCAGGACTGATCCGTTGAGGAGGAAGGAGGTCAGAGAAGCAGTCCGAATGATCCTTACCCGGCGTTTTACCCAGGTATCCACCCCATGCTATGTACGGGAAGTAATTGAAGGCTTTCGTGATGATCCAGTCCAGTTTCTGCCCATGCGCTATGTCAATCATACAATCCCCTCCCGCGGGGTTGAATCCCGGCGCATGGACCGTGAGTTTATTCTGGTATCCAACCAGAAGCATTTGATCCACCATGTGAAGCAGCGGGGATATTTTGAGCGTCCCGTACGGGTGGATGTTCTACTCGAATCATTATCGCCTACGGGATTGTTCACCATGATCGAATCCCGTTCGTTTTCCGAAAGTGTGATTACGGCAGTTCACGACCGGCATTTCGTTCAGTTTTTGAAAACCATTTGCAACAAACTGGCAAGTGATAAGCCGGTATATCCTGACACTTTTCCTATTCGCCGCCGGGACCGGCGCCCCAGGATGTTTCCTGAACAGGCGGGATATTATTGCATTGATTCCTGCACACCGTTGGATAGAAATGCCTATACTGCGGCTCGGGCTGCAGTAAATGTGGCCATGACCGGAGCCGAGGAAATTCTGCACGGACAGCAGATTGTCTATTCCCTCTGCCGACCGCCCGGTCATCATGCCGAGCGCCGCGTCTACGGCGGATTCTGCTATTTCAACAATGCTGCTATTGCTGCTAATCATCTGGCAAAACAGGTCAGAACAGCCATTCTGGATATCGATTACCATCACGGAAATGGTACTCAGGACATTTTCTATGAGCGAGAGGATGTGCTAACTGTATCCATTCACGGCCATCCCGACCAGGCCTTTCCCTATTTCAGTGGATTTGCAGACGAAACTGGCTCCGGACTGGGAGCTGGCTTCAATCTGAATTTTCCTCTCCCTATGGAAACAGATGAGAAGACTTATATGCAGGCTCTGGATAAGGCCCTGAGAGCGATTCGTAAGTTTAGACCTGAAGTACTGGTTCTGAGCCTGGGTCTGGACATTCTGCGGGGAGATCCGACCGGCAGGTTCACATTAGCTGCCTCCTCTATGGTGGAGATTGCAGAAAGACTTAAAACTTTGGGTATTCCTTTACTGATCGTACAGGAAGGGGGATACAATCTCAGGGGAATAAAAAAGGGGGTTATTGCCTTTTTTAATGGTCTTTTGCACCTGAAACCGGAAATAAATTAAAAAAAGTTCAGCTTTGCTTAAAAAAGATTGCCCTGAATCCCGGTTTTTTCAAGAGTAAGGTTGATAATTAAGTTTTATATAATTAAATTTCATATATAAATTTATACAGTTTCCCTGGGCAGTGATTTCCGGGCAAAATATAGAAGAGTATATTTATTTATTAATAATATAATAATGGTAAATTATGACCTTTGAGTATCCCAAAAATTTCGCCCGTTTTTATGATGTCATATACCATCAAATGCGGGACGGGGTTGATAATGATTTTTTTCTCCAAAAAATAAAAAAGACAAAGGGAAAAATATTGGAAATCGGGGTGGGAACCGGCCGGTTTTTTACCGAGGCCATAAAACGAGGAGCGGATATATACGGCTGTGATATCAGTGAAAACATGATTACTATCCTTAAAAGCAAGCTTGATAAAAAAGAGCATTATAGAATCAGCCGACAGAATATCATAGACTTTCATCATGATTTTAGCTTTAATTTGATAATAGCCCCTTTTCGGGTAATTATGCATGTACTAAAAAAAGATGAACAGATAATAGCTCTGAATAATGTGTATGCTCATCTGAATCCAGGAGGCAGGTTTATCTTTGATGTTTTTGTGCCGAACTTGAAACAATTAATTAAGGGGCTTGATAAGCAGGTTGATTTTGAGGGTGAATATGAACCAGGGAAAAAACTGAAGCGGAGTGTTTCCACCCAACCGGATTTAATTAATCAATTGATTAATATTCATTTCAGACTGGAATGGGATGAGGATAATAAAATAAGGAGAGAAGATTGGAAAGTCCCCTTACGATTTTTTTTCCGCTACGAATTGGAGCATTTAATTGAGCGTTCCCATTTTTCTCGGTATACAATTCTGGGTGATTATAAGGGGAACGAGCTCAGGGGGGGATCAAAGGAATTTATTGCAGTTTGTCAGAAATAATATAGAAAGAGAGCCAGAGTATGGGAGTATTGGGGTATCGGAGTAGTGGGAAAGGTTAAGGTTGAGGAAAAGTATGGATAAGCGAGCAAAGGAGAATGGAGGAGGGATAAAATAAAATCAAAAAACAAAATCCAAAAGAAAAAATATGGAAAATTGATAAGGGAATTTAAAATTGAAAATTGAGAATTTTAAATTAAGAATTATATTCAATAGAAATTTTGAAGTCCCTTCAGGGACGATATATCTATAGAACGTTATATATCCCCAAAATATTAGCCCCTTTAGGGGCTTTATATTTTAGCATTAGCAACGAACAAAACAAACAAGAATAAAAAATAATATAGTTCTTATAGTTCGTTTTGTTAGCTGTTCAGGTAAGAAAGAGGCTAAACTTTGATAAAAAGCCTTTCCATGGTAATCGTTATTACTTTGAAATAGAGGCCTGTAAGGTTACTTTTTTTTAAAAAAAAGTAACCAAAAAAACATCCGGTAAGCTGGAAATCTGCTAAAATACACTTCTCGTTCACTGAAGCAATGTAAACTCCCCCGTGGAATAATTAAACATATTATCATAATTTTTTAAGATGGCATTTAAGTTTAATAAGTAAAGATAAATTATATTTTATAACTTTATTCCACGGGGTCAGACATACATTGCTTCCGGGCGTTCACAAGAAGCGTATTTCTTAACGCAGATTTCCAGATACCGGATAACCACACATCCCTTCCATTATTCCATTTGATCATTGATTATAATTTTAAGTCTGTATTGTTGGTTGCTAATAAATTTTTTTCTTAAAAAGATCTTACCTCAAGTCCAGTATCGTTTCATTCCTCAGAACTCGAGTCTGTGAAAGCTTTCTCTCCCTTGAGGGAGAGAAAAAAGAGAGGGTGTTTAAAGAATAAAAAATAACAACTATCTATATACAAAGATAAAATTAAAAAAGGCCATCATCAATCACCAGAATTCTTCGTCTACGCTTGTACTGAGTATTTCAAAAACTCAGTACAGGCATTGTCGAAGTATTCAGGATATGTTATTTTTTTTTATTTTGTATTTTTTCTTTTTTCTTAATTAAACAGTTAACAATGACCTTTTTTTGTCATATCCTAACTTTAAAAATTAATTATTTTTCCAATTTCACAATCTTTCCAAACAACTCCTTATTCGAGGCAATTTTCTCTTCGTTTCCGTACACACAGTAGGCATTTTGATTCAGGATATCCTTAACCATGCCTTCCAGGTTCCTGATATCTTCCGGTGTAGTTGCTAAAATGGCATCCCGTTCTGCCTGTAACTGTTCCGGGGATACATTTTGTATATACCAGGACAGAGCCTGATCACCCTCTCCGGAAGGAGTTAAGGGCCTGTCTATATTGGCTATGGTTCCGATGATAAAGCGGGTCATGAGATCCGGTTCCGGGGCAAAGGTGTGGAGAAATTCGGGAGTATGAGCGAAATTGTCCAGGGTTTCCTTGAGATTAGGATCCCTATAGGAACCGAAATACACCTGGCCGGAGGGAGAAAAACGGCAAAAGCCGCCATAAGCACCACCGATCACCCGGATCTGATTATGCAGCCATTCTGTGGAAATGACCTGATCCAGCACCCGGATTTTGCCGTTCCAGTTATATCCCAGTTTTTTGAAATCATATCCCTGCAGCACGTACTGCACTTTGGAAGCAGTGGCTATGGCTTCATCATTTTTTTCCGTAGTAAATTCCCAGCTCTGTTTATCCGGACCGATTTTTCTTAAATTTTGAGCAAATTTTTTCAACTGTGATGTAACCCGGGGAAAATCACTCTTCTCGCAGGTGACTGCCATTATCAGATTATTTTTATTGAACAGGGAGGCAGCGGTTTTCTTCAGATTGGTTATGATCTCATCTGCCTTCTGGTCAAAATTATCAGCCAGGTCAGTGACAAACCAGTAGTATTCCAGGCCTCCGGTGAGTTCATCAAAGCTTCCCTGTTGGGAATAATAGGAAGTGAGGCGGGTAAGAGCATATTGCAGACCATTTCGTTTGATCCTGGCATCAAGTCTGGACTGGTGCCTGGTCAGTACGGTTTTCAAACGATCTTTATCACTAAATACAGTATGATTTAAAATTTCATCGGTTAATTGGAAGAGCTTGTCAATTTTAGTATTCATGGCCTTGGAAGAAACCATTACTTCAGGCATCATCTGGTCATCATCTCTGTTTTTCAGATAGGTATTCAGAGAGATGGCAAAACTGCCGGTATGAATATTCAGGGCATTATCCAGATCACCGTAGGAATAATGTTCGGTATTCAGGCTTCCCAGCACTTCGGTCAGCAGGGAGGCATAGGGTATCATCTCCTGGGGAAGAACCCGGGCATCAAAAAGAAATTGGGCATATATAATATCATTGGTAAAGGTTTTATAATAGAGTACAGGAATGCCCGCAACTTTTTTTTCTGCCATCTGATACCACTCCGCCTTAGGATTTATGTCCTCGATTTCCAACCTGGGTATAGTGGCCAGCGCTTCCGGGGAATCCTCCCTTTTCTGAAAATCAATCAATTCCTGGGTTTGTGTCATTAACTCTTGTTTTTCTTCCAACGAAAGGCTCTCTTTATAGGCAGCCAGTTCTTCTTTTATTTTTTCATTTTTTTTGCTTTCCAGCCCTGGTTTGGGCTCCAGGGTAAAAAGCAGGGCATAAGGATTATCCAGTATATGTTGTTTAATGATTGATTCCAGCAGATCGGTATCCAATGCGGTTTTTACTTTAGCCAGGGGTTTTTCCCATTCCAGGCTTACATAGGGATCCCCGGCATAGAGCCAGCCGCTGCTGGCTTGAAACAGATACACCAGCCCTTTCTGGGGAGTATCGCCTTCCCGCAGCCGGAATTCCAGTCGATTGATAATACCTTCGATCATTTCCTTATCCAACCCTTTTTCCGAAGTTTCTGCCAGGGTTTTCATGACAATCGATTTAAAGGTGTCGGTATCCGAGGGATTGGCATTCTGCACCCTGATCTGAAATACATTCTGCTTTTGTTCACTAAGGAAGGCCCTTACCTCCCGGCCGATTCTGGCTTCCTGCAGGGCTAAACGGATAGGAGCAGATTCATGATTTACCAGGGCATCGCTCAAGATATCCAGGGCCATGCACAGATTCTGGTCCTTGCCTTCTCCGATCACCCAGCTTAGAGATAAATAGGTTTGATTGTCAGTACCACTTCCTTCCGGAACCGGATAATATCCGGATGCCTTTTTCATCTCCTTAAAGGGTTCCTGCTCGGATATGGAAGCAATATCATCCGACTTTTCATACTGGGAAAGGTATGTATCATTAATAAAGGAAAGTTCCTTGTCCAGATCGGCATCTCCGTAGAGATAAATGTAGCTGTTGGAGGGATGATAGTATTTACGGTGAAAATCAAGAAATTTTTCATAGGAAAGTTCCGGAATGGCAGGAGGATATCCCCCGGAAGATTTACCATAACAGTTTTCCGGAAATAAAATTTTATCGATCTGATAACCCAGTTCCCGGGTGGCACTGGAAAATGCTCCCTTCATTTCGTTATATACCACTCCCTTGTATTCAATAGGAGCATCCATATCTTTTAATTCATAATGCCAGCCCTCCTGCCGGAAAATACGGGGATCGTCATAGATGCGGGGCTTTAACACCGCATCCAGATATACATGCATGAGATTGAAATAGTCCTTATCATTCATGCTGGCCACCGGATACATGGTAAAATCACTGCCGGTCATGGCATTGAGGAAAGTATTGAGTGAACCTTTTATCAGCACATCAAAAGGACTCTTCACCGGAAAATTTTCAGAACCGTTCAGTACGGAATGTTCCATAATATGGGGTGTTCCGCAGTCGGTTTGCGGTGTGGTTTTAAAAGCAATGCAAAAAGTTTTATTGGCATCGTCAGCGGCAATTTTAAGCAGCCGGGCTCCGCTTTGCAGGTGTTCAAAATAGTAACAGTCAGCATTTACTTCTTCCACAAAATGTTTTTCAGTCAATTTAAAACCGTGGTAGGTTGAGTCTACCTGATATTTTTCCGCCTGAAAGGAGAGCAGAAAAAAGGCCAGGACAAAAATAACCAAAAGTGATAGGATTTTTTTGGTGTTCATGATTACCTCCATTGATAATTAGATGTAAATTTATTGTTTGTATTTTTATAAAAAATGCAAAATTTAATTAGCCACGGATTTACACAGATTATTATTCATATAATTTATATCACTCTAAAACTAAAGCATTTTATTAATTTTATATAAAAATAATTTTTTTAATAATAATGTTGTGAATTAAAAGGCAAAGTATAATTATTATGATATCATTATTGTGTTTACAATTTACCATAATAACCATGTTTTATCTGTGTCAATCTGTGGTAATACTTTATTTGAAATTTTACCTCTCGATTCAATGTAGAGACAAAACTACAATTGAATTAATATACAAATTTTGGGGTGATTAAACAAATTATACTTGAAAAGATCACTATTTCTCTATACCTTGAATCATGAAAAATCTATTTATCCTTACCCTCATTTTAATTTTTCTCACCATTCATACTGAATCTCTCCTTTTAATGCTCCAGCGAAAAGGAAAATATATTACTAAATGGTTGGGAAGGTATGCCTTTACCTTTCATGCTTCCCTTACCATGGTTTTATGGATTGTTACTTTCGTTTTGATTTTTATTCTTCAATTCCAGCCGCATCCCCGGTTTCATGATTCTTTGATAATACACTATGCCGGATTGGTTTTAATCCCGGCAGGAGTTTTACTGGCATTATGGGGCTTTTCCCTGTTAGGACTGAAAAGGGCCCTGTGCCTGAATTTTTATCAAGACAATGTTCCTCAGGTAACCAGGTCGATTTATAAATATATTAAAAATCCCCTGGATATCGGTTTGTGGACAGCCTTGGTCGGATTTGCCTGCTGGACCGGTTCCATATATAATCTGATTATTGCCGGAGTATTCATTCTGGTAATGATACCCCATATTTGGCTGGAAAACACGCCGCTGAGGTGAGTCCTCTCTAAATTTATTCCCAGAGGGAGAGGATAAAAAGGGAGTAAGGAATAAGAGGATTAAGGCGGTACAGGAAAAAATATTTAGGATTTTTTTTTAGTATGTAATGATTATAAAAGATAATACGATCTCTATGATAGTATTGTATATAGGTGAATATCAAACTCATCCCCAACCCTCCTGTAAAATACTTTCGAAACTCCCCCAAAAACCATTAAATTGTCACTCTGAGCCATTCGACTATACTCATGACAGGCTTTGTCGAAGGGTGACGATCCTGATAAGAACAAGATTTGTTGTTCGCAGAGGCTGAGCCTCTGCGGGACTGGTAATAACAATTAACAATCCTGTCATCCTGAGGAACAAAGTGACGAAGGATCTCACGCTACATAGGGCTCAGTAAAGTAGCACTTTGAGTTGGAAATGAATATAATTTTTAAAAAATTATACTTTTTCAGTAGAAAACCGTTATATCTTTTTATTAACAGGCGTGAGATTCTTCGTTCGCGTTGCTCACTCAGAATGACATTTCGAAAAGACTGGTTTATAAAACCGTAAAATTTTTTTTAGGGTATAATGATTATAAAAGATAATACGATCTTTATGATAGTACTGTATATAGGTGAATATCAAACTCATCCCCAACCCTCCTTCGTCTTTGCACAGGACAAGCTTTCTTTGGAAAAAGAGAAATATATATTAGCCACAGATTAGCACGGATTTTCACTAAATAAGTGAATATTTTCATTTTGTCATCCCCGAATGTTTCCCTGCCAGATACATGCAGGGACAAGTCTGTCGGGGATCCACCCTTCAACCTCTACCCCTGGATTCCCGCTGGAGTTTACCCCGTACTTGATACGGGGCGGGAATGACAGGATAGGAGAGTAGGGAGTCCTCTCCTGAATTCTCTCCCAGAGGGAATTATTTCCCCCTCTCTTTTTTTAAGAGAGGGGGATTAAGGGGGTGTGTTTGTTTATCTATTAAGGTATAAAGTCAGGAGTCCAGGCACCTACCTCATAGGTAAGGCCTGGGATTGTCTACTTCAGCATTTTATGCAGATACACATACTCCAGGGTCAACATCAAGGCCTGCTGTTCATGGGTGACACCGGATCCGTGCCCTCCTTCGGTATTTTCAAAATAGAAAAAGGGATGTCCCTGGTCAGCCATTTTGGCTGCCATTTTACGGGCATGGCCGGGGTGCACCCGGTCGTCTCTGGTGGTAGTATTAAAAAATACCCGGGGATAATCTTGATTTTTTTTCAGATTCTGATAGGGAGAGTACTGTTTGATATACTCCCATTGTTCCGATATATCCGGATTGCCATATTCTGCCATCCAGCTGGCCCCGGCCAGAAGTTTATTGTAGCGTTTCATATCCAGCAAGGGCACGGCACAGACCACGGCATTATACAGATCCGGCCTCTGGGTGAAAGCCACTCCCACCAGAAGGCCGCCGTTACTTCCTCCCATGATTCCCAGGTGCTCCGGAGAAGTTATCTTTCTATCGATCAGATCCTGGGATACGGCAATGAAATCATCGTACACCCGCTGTCTGTTTTCCTTCAAACCGGCCTGATGCCATTTGGGTCCGAATTCTCCCCCTCCCCGGATATTGGCCACTACATACACTCCTCCCCGTTTCAGCCAGGCAGTACCTACGGTAGCATTATATCTGGGCAGCATGGGGATTTCAAAACCACCGTAAGCGTAGAGCAGAGTGGGATGGGAGCCGTCATTTTGCATGTTTTGGGGAGAAACCACAAAATAAGGGATCATGGTTCCGTCCTGGGAGGCAACTTCAAACTGCTGAACCATTAACTGGGAACTATCAAAAAAGTCGGGCAGACTTTTTACTTTTTGAATGTTTTTACCGGATTCAGAAACAAAATAGAGGGTACTGGGATTGAGAAAATTGGTATAGGTGAAAAAATAACGGTCAGAAAACTCATCCGTGGAACCGATGCTGATGGTGCCGTAGTCAGGAGTGTTGACCTTCTGTTTTTGCCATTTCCCGCCCTGCAGAGTGTACTGATACAGCTCACTCCGGACATTGGTCAACAGGTTGAGGAGCAGATAGTTTTCTGTGGTCTGGAAAGAAGTAATACTGGAGCGGGCATCCGGAGTCAGGATGATAGAGAAGTCCTGAGCTCCCCTGAGAAAGCGATCATAATCAATGCTGATAAGCGCTCCCTGGGGATAGGTTTCATTTCCCGGCTTCCAGTCACTTTTCAGATGAATAAACATTTGATTTTTAAAAAATCCGCCCACTTCACTGTCTTCCGGAATGTCCAGTTTAATAAGCTCGCCGTCTTCCTTAACATAGGTCTGGAAGGTATAGAAGGTCAGGGCTCGCTCGATCAGACGGTACTGACGTTCCTGAGTGTTGATCACAAATCCCCAGACTCCCATATCATCTGTTTTCCCTTCATACAAAAGCTCTGCTTCTTTTAGATCGGTTCCCCGGTTCCATACTTTCGCCATACGGGGATAGCCTGAGGTTGTGAGGGTGCCTTCCCCGAAATCAGTGCACACCAGCAGGTTGTTCTCATCTATCCAGGAAGCAATGCCCTTGGCTTGGGGCAGATAAAATCCATCTTTAATAAAATTTTTTTTCTTGAGATCGAATTCCCGCATCACCACGGCATCACTCCCTCCCCGGGAAAGCCTGAGCATGCAGCGCTCATAATCAGGATATAAAAAGGAGGCACCTTTGTACACCCATTTTTCATTTTCTGCCTGGCTGAGGGAATCTATATCCAGCACGGTTTCCCAGGCAGGTGAGGGGCTGAGATACTGCTGAAAACTGGTACGGCGCCAGACACCCCGTTCATGATTTTTATCCTGCCAGAAGTTATAGACATAATCTCCCCGGATGGAGGGAGTGGGAATCCGGTCCTGGGAATCAAGAATGTTCAAGATTTCCTCTTTGATCTCCTGGAATTCAGGATATTTTTTCAGTTCGGCTACAGTTTTTTCGTTCTGGGCCTTAACCCACTGCAGGGACTTCTCGCCCTCTATATCCTCCAGCCAGAGGAAGGGATCTTCTTTTTCCTGAGTATTTCCATTCAGAGGAAGCAGGGTTAGCATAATTAGTAAAGATAAAAAATAGTTAAAGATTTTCATACAATTTTCTCCTTATGTTATTTTTAATTAAGATTTTTTTTATTAAGGATACTATCTCGATCATAATTTTGGAAATAAACTATAAATTATCCCTGTCATAAGCTGATGATTTTTTAAAAAAATTAGTACATTCTATCTATTATTTTACGTTGGAAACGTGAAATGGTTCAGGATTTTTTAAAATTATTTTCAGACATGAGATTTTTTATGTGGTGGGATTTAAACTCACCCCCTTAATCCCCCTCTCTTTTTAGAAAGAGAGGGGGATAGGTTGGGAATCCCCCTATAATCCCCCTTTAAAAAAGGGGGATTGTTTTTCTACCACGGATTTACACGGATTGACATAGGAAACATTTTTTATTAAATCCGTAAAGATCTGTGAAACTGTGGCTAATAAAATATTTCTATCGCAGAATCGGCAAAAAAATATTGAATACGTCATTGCGGGTGTTTTTTACGAAACAATCCCCTGCATTTTTAGCTAAACTGAGGGAGATTGCTTCGTCGTTTCACTCCTCGCAAAGACATGCATTGACTTTTTCGACAGCCTTTCCAGGTTTTAAAAGGTCTTATGTTTTATCCTCTCCCTTGAGGGAGAGGATTTAGGAGAGGGTGAACTCACCCCCTTGGTCCCCTTCTCTTTCTTAAAAAAGAGGGAAAGAATTATTTTTTCGGGAGAGTGTAAGCCCCTTCTCTTTTCCAAAGAGAAGGGGCTGGGGAAGAGTTTAGTATAAAATTTCGAAAAAAGACAAATTATCAAAAAAATACTTGACATTATTTTTACCATTTTCTATATTGATATAATTTTCCATAAATAATTTTCGAAAATACAGTATAGGAGTTACCTGTTTTTTATCCCATGATACTATGACAAGAATATTTATTTAATTAATGATTAATTAAATGAGGAAGGGGAGAAAAATGAATTTCAATGCCAGGAAAGTACAAGGATGGAAGCTTTTTGCCGTGATGCTGCTTTTATTCGGAATAACCGGCTTATGGGGGAAAACTGTCACCGTGGAGCTGCGGGACAGTAATGACAATCTTATGGATCAGGGTGAGGTGTACTACTATTCCGGGGGCTGGATATTTTTCGGCACCACGGAAGGGGGTATGGTAAGCAAGGATCTCGCACCGGGAAATTACAAATTCCGCCTGACCTATGCTTATGCTTCCCAGGAAAAATATCAGGATATCGGAGTGGATTCAG
>CAZKMO010000046.1:5893-22669 GCA_964554015.1 uncultured bacterium | reverse complement strand
GGTAATGATAAGAGGAACTAAGAATAGTAAAATCATTAGGATATAAGCATGAATCAGTGGAATAATTCCGTCGGAAAGAAGGAATAATTTTTCATTTTTCTTATCAGATTCCATATCCACAATCTGATTTAAAATATAGGATCCCCCCATTAGTAATGTGTACAGGAGTAATATTAGTAATGATTTTCCCGAAATACTGCTGCCGGCAAAATGCACTCCTAATAAAAAGAAAATCCACAGTGGTATAAAAAGGGTGGGTCTCAATAATATGAAATAGTCTAACATTTTTAAGTAAAAGGCTTAATTTGTTTTTTTATTAATTAATACATTTTTTTATTCACTTGTTAAAATAAAGCCGAGACGGTTCGATATTTTTTCTTCCTCATCAATGAATCCGTTTTGATGATAATAGGTTTTCAGTTTTTGATACCGTTCTATTATATCAAACCCAATACTGAAGTACAATTTATGTAAACATACAGGGCAGAGGTGTAAAGGACGGAAGTCACTTTCGTGTAAGTGATTGGATCCGTTCATAACACAGTGAAAGTAAATACAATGGCTTAAACCAAACATGTGCCCAATTTCATGAACCAATACTTTACAACTTCGTTTCAGTAATAGTTCTTTTAGATTTTCCTCAGTTTGTTCTTTATGGAAAGCCGGATGGTAACGGGCAAAGCTGTACACTCCCACCCGATCCTCTAAGCTGGCCTGTCCGAATACGAAATTCCAGGAGGGATGAGGGTAGAGATCATCCATACTGATACCCATCATACAGAAGGCATCCTCAGGGAGTTGTTCTGTGAGAATATCCAAAATATCAGTGGTGAGAATTTGAAGATTTCTGATATAGGGATTGATACGGATAGTAATTTGATGATTCTTTAAATTTAGGCTAGAATTAATTGAAATTTTCAATCCAAAGTAGATTCCTAAATATTCCTTTAACAATTCCAGAGAAGGGCTTTTATCTTCCGGGAATTTCCCCAGAGGTTGCAGGTATATTATATTATAAAGACTGTTGGGTTGCAGCCATTCTTGCTGTTTAAACTGATCAAAAGTCTGTCCGGATTCCCGGTGCTCGGCCAGCCAGTCCCCGGATTTTGGTTTGGGAATAGGCTCGAAATCCCGGGGATCAAAAACCCGCTGTAACTGATCAGAGAGTTCCTCTAGGGGACCAACAGCAGCGGCGCATTCTGATTTAGAGGGCGGTTTAAATTTTACCTTCATCTTTTTCTAATATTTTTAAGGTCAATTGTGGTAATAATTCATTCCGATTTAATTTTTTTAATTTTAAAAAACTTTACTACTAAAAAGCATATTTGAAAATAAGATTTTGATAAAATCTTTATTTATAGGTCTTCAGGCATTATGGTAGGAATTATATTCCGTTTGTTTTTGCGATATATTTTAAAATCACCATCTAAAGTAAAAATGACACTTCCCGTGATTTGTTCAGACATCCGGACCAGACAGGCATCAGCTAATGACATGGGAATATTATTATATTTATTTAATAATCCTTTTATGGGAATAATTTCATTTTCTAACTTAAAAGGAAGTGATAATAATTGCCGATCCAGAAGTTTTAAAATATTGTCTGAACCATTTTTATAATGCCTTAACAGAAAACAAGCTTCAGATATCACAGATTCACAGGTTAAGAGAGGAGGGTTTAAGCTGGCTAATTGCGTAACTGTCCAGTCATGATATGTATCTTTTTTATTTAAATATGCAACAAGTGGACCTGTATCAACTATTACTCTCAACGGTTTCATTTGCCGTATCCTTGCAAGTGTTTTTTGTTCCAGGAAAGATCTTTAGAACCCTCGATACTGCCTATCAGATCCTGGGATAAATCCAAAAATGAACCTGGCTCTATGTCATCGGAAGAGAAATAGTGGGTAAGAGCAAGACGAACAATTTCCGACCTGTTTTTTCCTTTTTTTCGAGCAAAAGATTTTAACTTACTCTCAAGCAATTCTGATATTTTTAAAGTCAAAGTTTTCATTGTTCCCTCATATGTATTACTTATCTGCCATTAAAGTAACACATATTTTAATTATTGTCAAATTATTTTTTTATTAGAGGCTATACTGTTACCCTAAAAACAGAGTTTCTTTTACATTGGGGTTTCCAAACAGGAGTTTGGAAACCAGGGGGGAATTGTGGTAATATATCAAACCAGAGAAAATAAGGGAAAAGGGACAAAAGGAAAAAGGAAAATGGAGGAATAGCACCATTATAAAACTTAAGCTGAGTTATATTGATATTTTTTCTCAACCTTAACCTACATTATTCCACCATTTCAATTTTTTATTTGTCCCTTTGTTTTCACACAGGACATGCTTTTTTTTTGTTTTATCCTTTTTCCTTTATCCTTTATAAGTCTATTTCAAATCCTTTAGCATATCCTGGGCTTCCTGCTTGAATTCAGCGTCATCCTCTTCCTCCTCCGGTAATTCCAGAACCTTTTGCAAGGCTTCTTTCTCAAGTTCATCCTCATGCATGTATTCATAGGTTTTGGCAAGTTCCAGGTAATGTTCGATATGTTCAGGTTTCAATTCAATAGCTCTTTTCAGGTAATTAACCGATTCTTCATTAGATCCTTCCAGTTTTTCCCCAAAGAAAATCTTGGCAAAAAATTTCAGAAAACCACTCAGATTGGCAACATTCTGATGCCAAACGCCTAGAATATGATTGGCTACATTGGACTCAGGATTCAATTCCAGGGCTTTCTCAGCTTCTGTTTTTACCATTTTGCTGAGTTTTACTTTTTCCTTCCCCCCTCTGAAAAGAGCCAATCTGCCCAGGGCAGTGGAAAGTTTTAGATGCCCTTCGAATCCGTCCGGATTTAATTGAATTGCTTTTTCTGAATAAACACGAGCTTTATCGAAAAGAGCTTCTTTCTCATCTTGCTGGTCATCAGGGAGGTTATTGGCCAATTCAGAGTATTCATCTCCTAGTTTCCAGCATGCTCTGTAATTAGTTGAATCGAATTCCAGCACTTTCAGATAATTCTTGATTGCCTTGGCATGATCCCATTGTTCTGCATACTGATCAGCTAAAGACAAATAAATTAGAGCAGAGTCAACTTCCATGATTTCAGCACCCATAGTGTCAACCTGGCTGGTATCAATCAGGGAAGAATCAGCCTGTACAGAATCAATAATGGTAGTATCAACCATACTTGAGTCGGCATGACTTGATTGGGCAATTAAAGGCAGAGCAATACATAACAAAATAATTATAATACACCAAGTTGTTCTGATCATAGTAGTACCTCCTGAATTTAATTTTGAATATTTAAGAATTTTTTCTATTTTAACATAAATTAAGATAAAAAGCAACTTAATTTGATAAAGAATGGAAAAAAACGATAATTTAATTATACGGGGAGCACGGGAGCATAACCTGAAAAATATCGATCTCTCCATTCCCCGCAATAAGCTGGTGGTTATTACCGGCTTATCCGGATCCGGTAAGTCCTCTCTTGCCTTTGATACCATTTATGCTGAGGGGCAACGCAGGTATGTGGAATCCCTATCCGCTTATGCCAGGCAGTTCCTGGGAATCATGGAAAAACCGGATGTTGATTCCATAGAAGGCCTGTCCCCGGCCATATCCATTGAACAAAGGACTGCTTCCAAAAATCCTCGTTCAACCGTGGGTACAGTAACCGAGATTTATGATTATCTTCGTCTTTTATTTGCCCGTATCGGGATTCCCTACTGCTACAACTGCGGAAGGCGGATTGAAAAACAAACGGTTGAACAGATCATCGATTCGATTGTACAGCTTAAGAAAGATACTCGTATCCTAATCCTGGCCCCCCTGATAAGGGGGCGGAAAGGTGAATACCGGGAAGTGTTTGAGCAGGTTCGTCAGGAGGGTTTTATACGAGTCAGGGTGGATGGTAAAATCCATAAGATCGATGAAATTCCCAAACTGGAGAAAAATAAAAAACATGAAATAGAGGTGGTGGTTGATCGTCTGGTTATAAATTCTTCCATCCACACCCGGCTGGCAGATTCAATTGAGACTGCCCTGCAGCTCTCCTCCGGAGTAGTTATCGTGCAGATTGTAGGAGGAGAAGAACGTTTGTACTCTGCTCACTACGCCTGTGTTCACTGTTCCCTCAGTTACGAGGAACCTTCTCCTCGTATGTTTTCCTTTAATTCACCCTATGGTGCCTGTCCTGCCTGTAATGGCCTGGGTTCCATCATGAAGGTAGATGCGGAATTGGTGGTGCCGGATCCCAATAAGAGTTTAAACCAGGGAGCCATAGTTGCCTGGGGGCAGTCCCGGGAGGGCTGGTATTTCAGCAGGCTGCAGACTGTAGCTAAAGCTTATGGCTTTTCTTTGGATACCCCTTTTAAGGATCTTACAGAAGAGCAGAGAAAAATTATTCTGTATGGAGCAGGTGATAAAGAATTTCGTTTTAAATATACATCAACCAACAGTAAAATAGACGGCGTTTTTATAAATCAGTTTGAAGGAGTGATTAATAATCTAGAACGCAGATATCACCAGACTACCTCCCAGGGTATAAGAAACTGGATCGAAAAACTGATGAATATTCAGCCCTGCCCGGAATGCGGGGGAGGCAGATTGAAGAAAGAAAGCCTGTCGGTTAAAGTAAACGGTAAATCAATTTATGATATTACCACTTTATCCATCAAACAGGTGCAGAGGTTTTTTGAGAATTTAAAACTAAACCAGCGGGAGGCTTATATTGCCCGGCAAATTTTAAAGGAAATTAAAGAAAGACTTATCTTCTTAACCAATGTGGGATTGGATTATCTGACTATAGACAGACAATCCGGAACCCTGTCCGGAGGGGAAGCCCAGAGAATACGTCTGGCCACCCAAATTGGTTCTCAGCTGGTGGGAGTTCTTTATATTTTAGATGAACCATCCATAGGCCTGCACCAGCGGGATAATAACCGTTTGATTAAAACTCTTACCACACTTCGAGATCTGGGCAACAGTGTGGTGGTAGTGGAACATGATAAACAGACCATTGAATCAGCTGATTTTGTCATTGATCTGGGGCCGGGTGCGGGTATTCAGGGGGGTACATTGGTTGCCCTGGGAAGTCCGGAACGAATTAAAAAGGCAGCGAAGTCCATAACCGGTCAGTATCTTTCCGGAAAACGTTCTATTTCCGTTCCGGAGAAAAGAAGAAAAAGAAGTTCCCGATATTTAACCATATACGGTGCCGCCGGAAATAATCTTAAATCCATTGATGTTAAGCTTCCCCTGGGGCTTTTTGTTTGCATTACCGGTGTTTCCGGGTCAGGAAAATCATCTCTTATTAACGAAACTCTGTATCCGGTTCTTTTGAGAAAGTTTTACCGCAGCAGTGCCAAGCATCTGGCTTTCCGGGATATAGAGGGCATACAGCATATTGATAAGGTTATTGACATTGATCAGTCACCTATAGGGCGCACTCCCCGGTCCAATCCGGCTACCTATACCGGGGTATTCACCCATATCAGGAAATTGTTTTCCAGCCTGCCGGAAGCAAAAATCAGGGGATATCAGCCTGGCCGGTTCAGTTTTAATGTTCCGGGAGGAAGGTGTGAAGCCTGCGGAGGAGACGGGGTGAAAAAGATCGAAATGCACTTTCTGCCTGATGTCTACGTCACCTGTGAGATCTGCAAGGGGAAGCGGTATAATACAGAAACCCTGGAAGTAAAGTACCGGGGCAAATCAATTGCTGATGTCCTGAATATGACTGTAGAGGAGGCCTTGGAATTCTTTGAGCGCATACCGGCCATAAAACAGAAGCTTCTTACCCTGCACAATGTGGGCCTGGGATACATTCGTCTGGGACAGCCGGCCACTACCCTTTCCGGAGGAGAAGCCCAGCGGGTGAAATTATCCACCGAACTTTCCAAAAAGGCCACTGGCAATACCTTATATATTCTGGATGAACCTACCACTGGGTTGCATTTTGAAGATATTAAGATGCTGCTTTCCGTACTCAACCGGCTGGTGGATAAGGGCAACAGTGTGATAGTGATCGAGCATAATCCGGATGTGATCAAAACCGCGGACTGGATCATTGATCTGGGCCCGGAGGGAGGGGATGAAGGGGGGATGGTAGTAGCAGAGGGCACTCCGGAGCAGGTTGCCCGCAACCAGGAGTCCTACACGGGCCGGTTTCTCAAGGAAGAATTGAATATATAATTTTATTACAATTTATTAGGATATTTTTTAATCAATTTTAAGAGTTTACATTGAGACAAGGATAGTCAACAATATTTCGTCCCTGACGGGACTGGATTTTTTTGAAAGGATAGATTAGCTATAAATATTCTGTCCCTAAAGGGACAAGGATGGGAAAGATCAGTTTCTAATTTTATAAATATTGGAGATAATTTATGTAAAGAATATTATCCCGTTAGGGATAATATATTTATAGTAATATAGGGTCCAAAAGAATTAAGTCCCTTTAGGGACGAAATAAAAAGGGAGAGGAATGATATGGCTAATACATACACCCAGATTTATCTGCAGTTTGTTTTCGCAGTGAAGAATAGATATTCATTAATACGGCCAACCTGGAAAAATGAGTTATATAAATACATTACCGGTATCGTTCAGAATAATAAACATAAATTACTTGCAATCAATGGTATGCAAAACCACCTTCATGTTTTCGTTGGATATAAACCGCATCAATTAATACCTGATTTATTACAGGATATGAAAGGCAGTTCATCAAAATGGATTAATGATAAAGGATTGATACGTAGTAAATTTTCCTGGCAGGCCGGTTATGGTGCATTTTCTTATTCGCATTCTCAGATTGATGATGTAGTACAATATATCATAAATCAGGAGAAGCATCACCAAAAGAAAACATTTCGGGAAGAATACTTACAATTATTAAAGAGGTTTAATATAGAATTCAATGAGTGTTATATTTTAAAGGATATTGGAGAATAATATTTTATCCCTGACAGTATTAATATTTTAAAGGTCGGAATATCTATATTAAATCCTACTACTTGAATCTAATTTTATAAAATTTTATACATTCCTGTATACATAAGTATAACTTTTTTAAAGACGATTTTTTCATTATTAATCATAACCTATTTTATAAGACATACTGTAATATCTTGTTTTATCTAGACATAAATTGTTCTTATCTGATTAAATTTCAATTATTAAAATCCTGGCATATAGTTTGTCTAATGATTAGCAGGGAAGACTAAAATCCGGTTTGAAGTTGAGTATGAAAATTTTTAGATATTGATTATTTATGAGTATTTCTAAAAAAATTTAAAAGGAGGTTAAAATGAGAAGATCACCGTTTATTATAATCATAGCTTTTATTTTCACTATTATAAGTTGTGACCTGAAAAATCCCACTGAAAACGATGAGAGCACATTAAAAACAGGTACGGTAACGGATATTGACGGCAACACCTATCAAACCGTAAAAATAGGCAATCAATGGTGGATGGCTGAGAACCTGAAAGTGACTCATTACCGCAATAATGATGAAATACCTAATGTGACTTACTATAGAGATTGGTATGATTTGTCGACAGGTGCGTATTGCGATTATAACAATAATGAAGGAAATGTATCGTCCTGTGGACGCCTTTACAATTGGTATGCTGTAAATGACAGCCGCAATATAGCCCCGGAAGGCTGGCATGTACCAACTGATGAAGAGTGGAAAGAATTAGAGATGTATCTGGGTATGAGCCGATCAGAAGCTGATAATACTTTTTGGCGAGGTACAAATGAAGGCAAGAAATTGAAAAGTCAAAGTGGTTGGATTTCAAATGGAAATGGTTCTAACACAAGCGGTTTTTCTGCCTTGCCTTGCGGGGGACGCGAATTTACTACTAGTTTTGAGGATAAGGGTTACTTGGCTAATTTTTGGACCTCTGCAGGGGATGATGAATATGCCTGGAAACGCTGCTTGGGTTGGGAAATGAGTTTATTTGGAGACATGTACCCATCAGATAGAATATGGCGTCAAGATTGGGATAAGAATAGTGCCTATTCGGTCCGTTGTGTTAAAGATTAAGTTTATTCCCTGTCTTTTTGCTTTTTTATGGATTTTATATGAATATATTATTTATATATCCCCCCATTAGTTCGAAAGTATTAGCACCATGTAATTTTGAACCCTTAGCTTTAGAAGTTTTGGCTCCCAAAGTGCATAATCATAATGTAAAAATTGTTGACTTACGATTTGAATCTGAGAAAAATTTCATTAAAATTATTAATACTTTTAATCCTGAGATTGTGGGTATTTCAGTCAATAATACAATTCAGGTACATCAATCAAAAAGTATATTAAAATGGATAAAATCTTTGAATCCTCGTATTTTAATTACGGTTGGTGGCCATCATCCAACCTTGGTACCAGAGGATTTTTATGCACCCTATGTAGATGCAATTTTTTTAGGATGGGCTGAAAAGAGTTTCCCTCAATATATAAAGTTTATAGAGTTAAAGATTAATAAAGAAAGACTTAAGAGTATCATACTATTAAAAAATGGATTACCAGTGTATCAAAATAAACAATTCCCTAAAATTGAAAATTCTGATATCTCTAAACCAGATAGGGATCTTACTGTTAAATACAGAAAAAAATACAAAAATGAAATTGGAAGAAAGTATGCCTTAGTAAATACTGCCCGGGGCTGCCCTTACCGATGTTCATTTTGTGCGTGCTGGAGAGTTGCACATGGTCAATATTTAATAAGAGATGCCCTTGATGTCTTCAATGAAATCATTGCAATTCCCCAAGATACACCCCATGTATTTTTTGCCGATGACAATACCTTTTATGATACTGCCAGAGCAGAGAAGTTATATAAATTGATAAAAGACAGTAATATAAATATGAAATATTCAGGGTATTGCCGATCTGATACCATTGTAGAGAATCCGGAACTATTCCAACATTGGAAAGAGATTGGATTAGATAATCTTACTATAGGATTTGAAGCTATTGATGATAATATGTTAAGAGCATACAATAAAAACAATAAGGTAGAATCGAATCAAAAAGCAGTAGAAATTTTGAATGAATTAGGTATACCTTTTTCTTCCTATTTCTTAATAGATCCATATTTCAAACAGGAAGATTTCGACATGACCTTACAGTATATAAAAAAGTATAATCTTATAAAACCAAGGTTTGTTGTACTTACTCCTTTGCCCGGTACAATATTGTTTGAAAAATTCAAAAATAAGATAAATCTAGGGTATGATTATTTTGATTTTCTACATTGGGTGTATCCCACAAAAATGAAAACAAAAGAATTTTTAAAAAATCTGGTAAAATTATATTACTCTTCATATTCATTAAAAAGATATCTTCATATAAAATTTAAAAATTTATTGATAAGAATCAGGAATTTAAAATCAAAAGAAAAATTATTAAAAAATATTAAAATCATGGAGTTGATATTATTGAGGTTATTAGCTATTCCTCTTCATCGGAAGTTGCATCGGGAATATTTGAAAAATTAAAAATAGTGCTCTGATATAAAATTAAATTAAAGTTTCTAATTTAACAGTAATGGTCAACAATAAATATACAGTCCCTAAAAGGAAAAGTAAGTAAAAATAATTTCTGATTTTTTTAACATTTTAAAATTAAATTAGTAAAATTTAAAAATATATCTTATTTTAAATACATTACTTCCACTTAGGGATTCTTTTTGATTCATGTTATCATTCATTTGGTCCAAAAGAAGGAGAAAAAAGATGAAAAGTAGATTAATAATTAAATCAAGTTTAGTTATAATCTATTTACTGGCAATTTTTTTCACTGCATGTGATGAGGGTAATAAAAGTGTCAATGAAAATGAAGGGGAAACTAATAATAATAATACTTATGATATTGAAACCAAGGGAATTCCCCGCTTTGTGGGTGTGAATTATATTGAACTTGAGAAAATTTATCGGATTTCAAAGTTTCGTTCCGGAGTGGGACATGACTATTCCGATGATTTTGAAAGCTGCAGAAGTATGAAACATTATTTCCAGCCCCAAACTGCTGTTGATTGGACCACAGTAAAGATTTTTTCACCCGTGAGTGGAACGGTCACTGAAAGCGATGAAGGATGGGCAGGAACCCAGGTACGTATACAATGCGAAGAGTATCCGGCCTTCTATTTTATCCTGTTTCATGTTAATCTGACAGATTCACTTGAGGTGGATGATCAGGTGACTGCAGGCCAGCAGTTGGGAAATCATATCGGATCACAAACCATGTCAGATATAGCAGTCGGTGTTAATACACCGAATGGCTGGAAACTGATATCTTACTTTGAGGTCATGATCGATTCTTTATTTCAGGATTACCAAGCACGTGGTTTAAACTCACGGGATGAGATCATAATTTCCAGGGATGCACGTGATGCTGATTCGTTAATTTGTGCAGGTGAAAGATTTACAAATGATAGTAAGCTTGAAGATTGGGTGATACTTAATTAGATAAAAAATGAGTTGTTATTGATTATTAGGGAAGTTATGGGATTTATCAATAAAAAATCCTTCCAAAATTTATATTTTTTTTAGTATTTTTTTTAAATATTTTTTTACCCTCAGTAATAACCCTTTTACTTGACAGAAAAGTTTTTTCTAAGTACATTAAAAAAGCAATCGAGCCTATTTTTCCCTTGGGCATTAAGGACCGAAGTATATGACATAGGGAGCTTATTAGCTTATTTAAGATTCATAAAAAAAGGGAGGAAATAAGTTATGAGTGATAAATCTTCTATGAAAAGACGTGATTTTCTCAAAGTATCCTCTGCAGCAGTGGTGGCCGGATTAACCAAGAGACTGAGTGGCAAACCGGGGAGAGAAAGTAATAGTCTGATAGAAGAAGCGGCAGCTAAAGTGGGAATCCTGCCCCGTCGTAAACTGGGTTACAGTCAGCGGGAAATATCCATTATAATAGGATCTGGTGATCTGGCTGCTGCTCCTGCGGAAGCAGGAATCTTATGCGGTATGAATTACTGGCATAAAGCGAACCGGTGGGTGCGGACCAAAACTCCGGATTCTATTCTTAAGAATCGGGAAGCGCATTACTGCCAGGTAAATGTAGACAGGGTGGGCGGAGATCATTATACCGGTCATTTTGATGAAGCTCACCATTATGCTTATGTCAAGGAAGCTTTAGAGGAAACAGGCTTGGGATATTTCGATGATATGCAGTTACATTTCGGCTATCATAGTAAGGAAGAACTGAAAAAAGAAAGAGGCTTTGTCCGCGCTTTTGAACGGCTGAAGAAAGAAGGTCTGGTAAAGCATCTCTGCTTATCCCAGCATGGATATGCGGGTAATTCCAGAGTACCTGGTGGGGAAAGTGCAGCAGAGGTACTCACTGCTGTGGTTGAGGACGGTCTTTTTGAACATGCCCAGTTCATGTATTCCTATGGTGATGATGCGGAAATGGACAGATTTTTTGAATTTGCCCGGAAGAAAAATTTTGGAACTATAGCTATGAAGACAGCACGGGGTATAGGAAGAATGAGAGAGAATAAGGATTTTATGGATAAACTACCAGAGGGTACTTCTCCTCATAATGCCCTGGTGCGCTGGTTGACCACCCAGACCAAACTCGATGCTGCTGTTATCCGGGTCAAAAATCTGGAAGAATTTGTGGAAACTTATTCAGGTGCAGGAAAAGATCTGCGGGCAGAGGATTCCCGGGTAATTGAATTGATGACAGCCCAAGCAGACCGCACAGCCTGTCGCCTGTGTACAGAATGTCAACCCCATTGTCCCCAGCAGGTACCAATAGCCGAAATCCTTCGTTTCGAACGTTATGCTCTGGATGATGGTGATTGGTATAAAGCCAGAAATCTATATACTCAGCTTCCCCGCAGGGGTGATGCTTGTGTTAATTGCGGAACCTGTATGCAGCATTGTCCCCTAGATCTTCGAATTCCGGAAAAACTTGCACATGTTCATGCACTTTTAAGTTAAATTTGATTGAATTATAATTCAGTTATCCTGGTATGATTATTACATTTTAATATAAAATCTAAATCTATCTATATTAAATAAACATTTATTTTTTTATCTTTTGGTTTCAAAATTTGGATTTGAGTGTACAAGTGACTGTATTTTAAGTGGGAATTTACCTCAGGATACTCAGTTTTAAGGGATTATCAGGATAATCCTGCCCCTGCTATTTAAGCTATGAAATTTTAATTACGCAGATTTTTCTGCTACCTTGAATTTTTCCTAAATTCCTCATTTCCCTGAAAGTATAAGTTTTCAGACAAAATAAGGGTGAAATCTCAATTCCTCTGTCTTTTTTAAAAAGAAGGGAAGGGTAAGAATTTTATTATGGTTACAGGATAGAATTATAGTGAAACCAGTGAAAATTATCTTATCTCTTGATTAAAGGGCAGGATAAAGTCTGGGTTTTACTCAGGATGATTATTCTTAAAGAATATCTTTCCTTATTTGCTTGAAAAGGCAGAATATATTATATTTATCAATGACCTTTTTAAAGAACACTATACCTTCATCCAGATTAAATAAAAAGTTTTATCTTTTTATCTTTCAGGCAGTGTTTGTTGCCACCCTGCTTATTATTTGGATAAGCAGTGAATCCATTCGTCAGAATAAGAGTTTATGGATGCTATTTTTATATAGTATTCCTTCCGAGTTTTTAATTGCCTTGGTACCTCATGAGCCAGTGCTTATTTATTTTGGAGAATTTTATCATCCCCTGATAGTAGCGCTGGTTGCAGTTGCCAGCACTGTACTAACAGAAATAATAAATTATTCCTTGTTTAATTATATTTCGGAAATTAAGTCCATAGAAAAAATAAAAAAAAATAAACTTACTACCAAGATAATTCATTTATTTAATAAAGCTCCTTTTTTAGCCCTGGTTATTGCAGGATTAACCCCTATTCCTTTCTATCCTTTCCGTTTTTTGGTGGTATTTTCTGGCTATCCGGTGGCGAAATATGCTCTGGCTATTTTTACTTCACGAACTCCTCGTTTTTTTATTCTGGCTGCACTTGGTCATGCCCTACATATTCCAATCCCCATAATTATAGGAATATGTATGCTGTTTATCCTGGTGGCATATGTATCCTTTTTTAGATATCACTTAAAGGATAAAAAGGGTATAAAGCAGTAATGTATAAACCTAGGAAATTAACTTTGCTTTTTCATCCCTTATCCTGCAATTCTGGCAATATTAAACATTTTTTTATTTTTTGCTTTAAGTATTAATAGTCATTTTGCTTTATAATAATATGTTTTTGATAATTGTAATTAGTTTTTTATATTAAAAATATCATTCAATAAAGATAATCTTAGTATGGATTTTATAAGAAAATGAGGATTTAATTGTGAACCAACCATGTCCTGTGTGCGGAAGATCTGATTATACAGTTGTTTATGAATCATCTGAATTTAAATTATTATCATGTAACGCTTGCAAATTAATTATGAAATCATTAGGGGAAGCTATAGATAGACAAAAGTCTCAGGCGCTGCAAGATTTAGTGTATACTGATTTAAAAAGAGTAGATGATATAAAAAGAAGAAAAAGATTGGCCCGTAAACGGCTACTGCTGTTGATAAAATTTATTAAAAAGGGATATCTTTTAGAAATTGGTTGTGCAACCGGTGAATTTCTGGAAGCTGCGAATTCATATGGATTTGATGCCTTTGGTATTGATTCCTCGGAAAAATATGCTCAATACGCAAAAAGCAAAGGTTTACAGGTAAAACATTGTCGTTTGGAGGATATCGATTTCAAGGTCAAAAAGTTTGATGCTCTAGTCATGTTTCATCTCTTCGAACATATTGAAAATCCCAACACCTTTCTTCAGAAGGTAAAAAATCATTTATCCTACCAGGGATTACTTATGATTATAGTACCTAATCTGCAAGCAGTAACAGATAAACTGTTTGGATTCAGGTGTCCCGGATTTCATCAGAAAGATCATTTGTTTTTTTATAGAAAATCAACCTTATCCAGAATGTTAGTTAATAATGGCTTTAAGGTTATTAAGGTACAGTCGCAGGAAGATCCTCATCACTTTTTCTTATCATTTTCGGAATATATAGAAAATTTAAGGCAAAAAAAGCCTAACTCCCAAAGTTCTTCTTCCCTTAAAAAAGAGAGTACAAAAAAGAATGTTATGAGAAGAATCAGAATATTTCTACGATATTTCCTGGTAATACTTTTATATCCCTTCTTAAAATTATATGTTTTTATGGTAAAGCATTTTAATATCGGGGAAGAGTTGATAATTTTTGCCAGAAAACTAAAGGAGTAACGGGAATGATAGATACAGATCTTAAAGATACAGTGGTAATTGTAACCGGTGCTAATCATGGGATCGGAGCCACAACCTCAACCTTAATATGTTATTCATTATCTTAATAGCTTGAAATATTTTAGTAAAACTCAGGAATATAATAGAATAAATAAGGGAGTGCCAGACAGGTGCAGTCAAGGAGAAATTTTATTAAAATTTCTTTGTATACTGTATGTGCAGGTTTTACTTCATTATACATAGGTGCTGTATTCAGGAGTAAAAAAATGCTAGATCACAATTTTGAATCCGGGTATGTAAAATTACATAGAACAGGTGCATTAAAAAAAAAGGGGGAGCAATTATGGAATAGAATGGAACGGTGTGAGTTATGTCCCCGCAGGTGCGGAGTAAACAGGCTTAAGGGTGAAAAAGGTTTCTGCGGATCAACTGCACAATTGGAAATATCGTCCTTTAATGCCCATTTCGGAGAAGAAAAGCCTCTGGTAGGGACCGGGGGCTCAGGAACCATTTTTCTGACCCATTGCGGTTTACGATGTGTTTTTTGCATAAACTGGGAAATCAGTCAGGGAGGTGAAGGGTATCCCCGCAGTATTGAGGACTTTGCTAATATGATGCTGGCCCTGCAGAAAAGAGGCTGCCATAATATCAATGTGGTTACTCCTACCCATTATTCACCCCATGTTGTACTAGCTCTGGACTTGGCTGCTTCCCAAGGATTACGACTTCCCCTGGTATATAATACCTGCGGATGGGAACGGGTAGAAATTTTGAAAATACTGAATGGTATTGTGGATATTTATTTACCTGATTTCAAGTATTCTGACGGAGGAAAGGCAGCAAAATATTCCTCGGGAGCTTCCACTTATCCGGAGATCACTCAAAAGGCATTACTGGAAATGCATAACCAGGTGGGAATAGCAAAACCGGCAGAAGACGGACTCATGTACCGGGGATTAATGATTCGTCATCTGGTCATGCCTAACCAGGTAAGCGGATCCAGAAAGGTGATTGAATGGATTGCCCATAATCTTTCCCAAGATACCTACCTGAATCTCATGTCTCAGTACAGACCTATGTATAAAGCAAATGAGTATCCAGAAATATCCCGACCTATTACCCGCAAAGAATATACAGACGCCATTGATTGGGCTAAGGCAGCCGGACTTACCAATCTGGATATTCAGGGGTTTTATTTTTAAACAAAGTTTTTTTTATAAAGAAATTTAGTACCTGTCAGCTTTGATTTTAGTAAGAGTAATAACCTAAATGAAAGAGGAAGTATTATTATCCCATTATCTATAAACAAAATTTTCTCATATTTTCAAACTCAGCAGCAGGAGTTCGTCTCTCTTTTAGAAAAACTGGTTTCACTTCCAACCTATTCCGGAAACCCGGATGCAATCAATAATTGTCTGGATTATATGGAAGAATTATTCCGTCCCTGGAAACCGGGAAAAAAGCGAAAAAAGACGCTAGCTGGTGATATCCTCACCCTCAAGTTTTTCCCGGATCAGAAAAAAAGAATTGTATTTCTGGCCCATGTGGATACAGTTAAGGTTAGGGAAAAGCCGGTTCCGGTTCGTATTGAAAAGGGCAGATTATACGGTAATGGGAGTTTTGACATGAAGAATGGAATCTGCATGTTCTATTTTATCATCAAGGCTTTGCATGAATTGAAGGTACCTGTGAAAAAAACCATACAAATCATTTTAACTCCTGATGAGGAGACAGGAAGCACGAAATCAATGTCCTATCTTTTAATGATCTGTAAGGGAGCCCAAGCAGTTCTTCTTCCCGAACCCTGCTGTCCTGACGGAGGAGTAAAAATAGAGCGCAAAGGAATTGCACTTATTAGGGCTGAGTTGACTGGAAAGGCAGCGCACAGCGGCGTGGACCCGGACTTAGGAAAAGATGCAAACCGGGCTCTGGTGCAATTAATATCTCAGATTGACCAGTTTCTGCAAAATCATCCCCAGGTAAGTTTTAATCCCGGTATTATGGGAGGGGGCAGCAGTACCAATATGGTGAGTTCTCATAGTTATTTGGAAGGAGAAATGCGGAGCTATTCCAATGAGGCCTTAAAAAAGGCATTACAGGAACTGGAGAAAATGGATCATATTAGGGGAGTAGAAGTAAGGATCAGTTGGTGTATCCCTCACCCGGCTATGGAATTTAAGGAAGAAAATATAAAACTTTATCATACAGCCAAGACCTGGGTTGAGAAGCTCGATTATTACCTTCCCTATGGTTCCTCGGGTGGTGCTTCTGATGGGTCCAGTCTTTCTGCTGCCGGTATCCCGGTGCTGGATGGATTGGGTATGAAGGGGGAGGGAGCACATACAGAAGAAGAATATGTAGAGCTTTCTGATTTTCCTTATCGGGCTGCCCTACTGGCGAATTTCTGTTTAATAAATAATTTTGATAAAAAAAGAGATAAAAAAGTAATTGGGTAATAAGGTAATATGGG
>CAZKMO010000046.1:0-5793 GCA_964554015.1 uncultured bacterium | reverse complement strand
GGTAATATGGGATATAGGGGTATAAAGGTATACGGTATACGGTATATGGTATAGGGTATAAGGATGTGAATTATGAGTTTTTAATTGAGAATTATGAATTAAGAGGTTAAATAAAAGATAAAATATGGAATAAGGAAAAAAGGAAAAGGGAGGAAAGGAATATGGAAAGAGAAAGAGCTTAACATATTATCCTCCATTTTCCGTTTTCCATTCTCCTTTTTTCCTTTTTCAATAGTCTATCATCTAACATCTAAACACTAATCTTGGGGAGTTAGGAGATGATTGAAATCCGGAAGCTGAAAAGTCTGAACGAATTTAAACAAATTCCTGAAATAGAAAAGAATGCCTGGGAGTTTTCTGATTATGATAATGAACCGCATCATTTAATGACCAGAGTTCACAAGTACGGTGGCTTGATTCAGGGTTTATTTATTGATCATAAAATGATAGGATTTTCCTATGCCTTGCTGGGCAAATGGGAAGGGAAGTATTTTATCTATTCCCATATGCTGGCAGTAGTCAAGGGGCATCAGGGTAAAGGATATGGATTTCAACTCAAAAAAGCACAGAGACAGGAGCTTATGGATAGGGGATACAATCTGGTGCGATGGAATTTCGATCCTCTGGAATCCTTGAACAGCTATTTTAATATATACCGGCTGGGAGTGGTATGCAGTGAATACGAACGTAATATTTACGGAAAGGGAGAAAGTGGTCTTCATCAGGGATTGCCAACCGATCGTCTTATTGCAACCTGGTATTTACGTTCCAAAAGAGTAGCTGAAAAGATGAAGAAAAAGAAACCACCATTGTTCGAGAATGTCCCCCGGGAAAAATTGGAGAATTTTACCCAGGATTCAGCTTATATTGAAATCCCCAGGGATATTCGCCAACTGAGAGCATCCCAAATCAAGGAAGCAAAAAAATGGCGCCTGGATACCAGAGAACTTTTTGAATATGCCTTCCAAAACAGCTTTATAGTGGAAAATATTGTATTTTCAGAGAATAAAGAGAGGGTCTTCATACGATTACAAAGAGGTTCCCATAACCTTGAATAGGATAAAACGTATTAAAATCGCAGAATTATTCCTGGTCAGGCTTCCCCTGATTAGGCCGTTTGAAACCAGTTTTTCTATACAAAAAGATCGGGAAGCATTATTGGTTAAGCTAACTTCTGATAATTCCTATGGCTGGGGAGAATGTGTAGCAGGGGCCGATCCTTTTTACAGCTATGAAACTAACCGGACTGCCTGTCATATTATTTCTGATTATCTGATTCCCCTGGTATTCAGTTTAAGAAAATTTTTCATCGAAGATGCACTGGATGAATTTAGTCATATACAAGGGCATTTTATGGCCAAAGCGGCAGTGGAAAATGCTCTTTTTGATTTACTGTCCAGGGAGCAAAATCTTCCCTTATATACCCTGATCGGTGGTACATATAAGAAAATAAGATCAGGAATCAGTCTGGGAATTGAGCACAATACGGATGAGCTTCTCCGTCTCACAGAAGAAGCAGTTAAGAAAAAATACCACCGAATAAAAATTAAAGTAAAAAAGGGGAAAGATATCAGGGTATTAAAAATACTGCGAAAATATTTTCCTGAACTGCCACTTATGGCAGATGCTAATGGCGATTATCAGGAAACCGACCTTCAGCTTTTGAAGCAATTTGATGAATTTAATCTCATGATGCTGGAGCAGCCTTTAGGGAATAATGACCTCTACTTTCATTCCCTGATACAAAAGGAACTGAAAACGCCCATTTGTCTGGATGAATCAATTCAATCCCTGAATGATCTCAGAACTGCCCTGGCCCTGGAAAGCTGCCGGATAATCAATATTAAGCAAGCACGGGTAGGAGGAATAAAAGCAGCAAAAATAATGCAGTCGTATTGCCTGCAGCATAACATTAAGGTCTGGTCCGGAGGTATGCTGGAGACTGGTATAGGCCGAAATTTTAATCTTCATCTGCAGACTCTTCCCGGATTTACTCTTCCGGGAGATACCTCCGAAACTTCCCGTTACTTTCATGAAGATATTGTGGATACGCCGATAGTACTTCAGTCAGACGGTTTTATTGAAATTCCTCCAGGACCCGGAATTGGGGCGGAAGTTATACCTAAGCGCCTGAATAAGTATAAGATTATGTATAAGAAATTTTAAGAGATAGGAATATAAAAACTCTGAAAAAAATTTTTCAGACAGGATAAACAGGATGTACATGATAGAGATGGGAAAGGATTATTATTTGATAATTATTCATAACGTGACTTTTTAAAATTTATTATTTGTTCACTCTGAGTGTAGCCGAAGAGTGAGTATAATTGAAGATAGATAAATATAAATAGGCGAAAAACCAATCCGCTTCGATCCCGATGGGAATGATATTTTTATATGGATTTTACTTTTGGGATAGCCTTTTAAAAGGATAGTAAAAGGTATTAATTAACTTTTATAAAGCAAAATCTATCAATTGATGCACTTTTTTGATCAGTACATCTTTATTAATGGGCTTTTTGATATAGCCGACTGCACCTAATTCCTTGCTTTTTAATTCATATTCGAGATTATGGTAGCCGGTTATGAACATCACCGGTATCCTTACCCCTTTTTGATTCAATTGTTCTAAGAGTTGAATACCATTGAGATTTGGCATGAGGATATCCGAGACAATCAAATCAAATTTATGCTTTCCGACCCGCATGAGGGCATCAATGCCATCGGAAGCGAGAGTTATCTCATGTCCCTCTTCAGTAAGAAATCTGTGAATTATTTTTTGTACATTGGGATCGTCTTCCACCACCAGGATGGAAACCTGTTTTTCGGAAACAGGTTTATATTTTTTCCTGAATGATTCAGGTAAGAGGGCGTACATTAATTCATTGAGAGGTACTACAGCAAAACCGGATGAATAATCAGACATGCCGTAGGCAATAATCAGTTCATCATTATGGATGATGGATCCGCAGGAGTAAACAACGTTAGGAACATACCCGACTCTTTCTTCACTATTGGGTACTAAAAGTGGCTCCTGGAGCCGGCCGATGAGTTTGGTGGGATCGTTGAGGTCCAGCAGTATAGCTCCCAGAGTGTAAGTGCGCATGGGACCTACACCATGGGTGATCACCAGCCATCCGTGTTCGGTTTCTATAGGAGATCCTGCATTGCCGATTTTCACCAACTCCCAGGGATACAGAGGTTCCTGAATAATTTTAGCATTTTGCCAGAGGTGGATATCGTCGGAAAACATTATATAGTTATTAATTCCGTCAATCCGGGAAAGCATAGCGTATTTACCATTGATTTTATGGGGAAACAGAGCCATGCCTTTATTCTGGGCATATTCACCATGAAGGGGTTCAACCTGGAAATGGCAGAAATTTTTAGTAACTATGAGTTTGGGAAGAATGGTGAAACCATTATAGGCTGTATAGGTTCCATAGTAGGTAATACTTCCATCATCATCGGTGAATTTGACGAATCTGGCATCTTCAATTCCATTTTTTTCAGTATAGGAAACGGGATAGAGAATGCGTTCAGAAATAGCCGTATCCAGAGAAAAAGCCACCTCATAGTGGGAAGTAGCCAGCCAGTTGATGGATTCAATGACTTTTTGGCGGGTATAAGAAAGTTCTTTTTTTTTGGTGTTGGAAATTGCAGCCTGCAGTTCACCATAGGTAAATTCATCACTTAGTTGATCCATGACCATACTTACCACATCTTTTTTAATGTTCATTTCAGCAAGTTTATGGAGAAAGATTTCTTTATGGTAGTTGTAGCGGGTAACAATCTCAGGTAAATCCACCAGGTCACCGGGAGATACAAAGCTAAGGTTATTGTATTCGTCAATAATACCGCTGCGGAAAGCAATGGAGGAGATGTGACCTTCACCTGTAGCCCGGAAACTCACGATAATTCTTTTTTGCCCGGATTTCAGATCACCTTGGTAAGGATCGTCCACAATACTTGGGTTGAAAAAGGCAGTTGATTCCACAGAGTATTCCTTGGTGAAATAGACACCGATAATGATTTTTTTTTCAGAAGAAAGAGTATTTTCATCTATTTTTAATTCAGTTAATATTGGTTTGAGGTTGTTGAAACTATTTTCAAATATACGGGTGATATTGCGAAACCGGGGGGAGAAATTTCTTAAGATATAATCAAATAAGGTTTTGGCCTCATGATCAGTCATTTTTAGAATTTTTTTGATTATATTTTTAGTCTGATTTTTATTTCCGGGCAGATAATGGAGAAAAATAACCCGCTCAGGATTGGGAAAAAATTTGATTTTTTGACGGATTATGTTAATAGGCATATTCTTCCCTTCCCATGATTTCAATTTATTATAAATTTTTTAAGGGTTGCTAAATTACTATATAAGGTTTATCTTTAGTAAGGAATGTAAATTATTTTCATTCAAATTGCAAGAAAAAAAGAGGGTATTATGAAAAATGTGAACACCTTAAGTTGTACATTTATTGCAACCTATCCACCCCGGGAATGCGGGATTGGCACTTTTACCCATGATCTGGTAAAGAATTTAAAGCAATTATCGCAGTCGAGTAGCCAAAGAGAAGATCATTTACAGGTGATTGCCATAAATAATATTTCTGAAGGGTATGACTATACTCAAGAAGTAAATTTGACAATCCGGGAACAGTATAAAAGTGACTATCGGGAGGCAGCGGAATTTTTAAATCAATCAGTCGTGGATGTGGTGAGTCTGCAGCATGAGTATGGAATTTTCGGGGGCGAAGACGGTGGCCATATAGTATACCTGCTTAATAATCTCAAAAAACCGGTGGTTACCACCTTGCATACAGTTTTGGATAAACCTTCTCCGGGTCAGAAAAAAATTTTGGAGACTATTGTTTCTTTGTCAACCTTGGTGGTGGTATTAACTGACAAGGCTGTCCAGATTCTCACCCGGGTGTATGGGTTCTCCAGAGAAAAAATTGCAGTGATACCCCATGGGGCTCCGGATGTTCCCTTTCTGGATACTTCCTATTACAAAGACAATTTTCAAGCCGAGAACCGCCAGGTCCTCATGACCTTTGGCCTCCTGAATCCCAATAAGGGTATCGAATACGTAATAAATGCTTTGCCTCCCATTGTAAAAAAATATCCTCAGATACTCTATATTATTCTGGGTGCCACCCACCCCAATGTAAAACGGGATCATGGAGAGAAATACCGTGTTTTCCTGGAACGCCGGGTTAATGAACTCGGTTTAGGCAAAAATGTTATCTTTCATAATCGATTTGTTTCCCTGGAAAGATTGATCCAGTTTCTGGTAGCTACTGATATTTACATAACACCTTATTTGGTCCGAGAGCAGATTTCTTCAGGCACCTTAGCGTATGCCCTGGCCTGCGGCAAAGCCATTATCTCCACTCCTTACTGGTATGCGGAGGAGCTTTTAAAAGACGACCGTGGTATCCTGGTCCCTTTCAAGGACAGTGCGGAAATGACCAATCAGATCAGTGGACTGTTGGGCAATGAATCCAAACGCAACCGGTTGCGTAAGCAGGCCTACCAGTATGGACGGCGGATGATCTGGTCTGAAATAGCCAAACAGTATGATAAGGTTTTTGAACGGGCGGTAACCGAATATGGACGTAAAAAGAGAAAAACCCGATTATGCCGGGATTCGGTAGAGCAGCCTGCTCTCCCCGAAATCAAATTGGATCATCTGAGGTTACTTACCGATGATACCGGTATTCTGCAGCATGCAATGTATCGTACTCCAAATCGGGTCGATGGCTACACTGCTGACGACAATGCCCGGGC
>CAZKMO010000045.1:19553-23101 GCA_964554015.1 uncultured bacterium | reverse complement strand
TTTATCATAAAATCCTTATCCAGTTTATAAAAAAGAACCATTACTCCTGCCAGTATGCTGGGAAGGGCAGGAATCATGCTCATCAGCAGTTTAATCCCCAAAATAGTTTCTGCAGTCTGGGTGACATTAGCTTTGAAGCCGAATATGGCCAGCAGCCAGCCGGCTAAGGCCCCGCCCAGAGTCCATCCCATCTTCTGGGCAAAGGTGGCAGCGGAAAAGAACAAACCAGTGGCCCTGGTTCCCTTTTTCCATTCGGAATAATCTGCTGTATCAGCATACATGGCCCAGACCAGGGGAGCCTGAGGACCGGAAAGAAAACCAGATAGTAATTGAACAATAAACATCAAAGCCAGTTGCTCAGAATTAAGAAAGAAAAAGGATATTAAAAAGATACCATTACCTACCATGGTAATAAAGTAAACTCTTTTCTTGCTGCCTATAATTCTCACCAGCCAGTCAGTACATAACACACCCAGCAGATTAAAGGCAGTGCCAACCACCATAAAGTATTTGGCGTAGCCGGTATTACCTACAAAATATTTAAAATAATACATAATGGCACCATTTCGGATACATACCTGTCCCAGGGTAAACAGACTCATCACTCCCACAATTATCCAGGGTTTGTTGGATACCAGATCCTTCAAATCCTGCTTGATGGTGGTTTTCTGATGTTTAGGAGGATGAACTCTTTCTTTGGTCATTAAAAAGGTTAGTATAAAAAACACTATAGCGATCAGGGCATAGGTTCCAATAGTATACTGAAATCCCTTTCTTTGATTTATGGTTGCAATTGTATAATCAACCTCATCCCAGTTAACATCAGGAAATATGTGGGCCAGATCCAATCTCTTTTGCTGAAATCCCTGGATAAAATATAAATTCCCATCCGTAGTGTCCACTTCTGATAAAATTTCAGGAGTGTTGACCCAGACAATTTTATCTTTAACAATCTTCTTATCACCTCCCAAAATATCGGATAACCAGGAAAGTTTCTTTAACTCCCCGTCACTTTGCTTTCGGTCAATGGTTACCCTTAATTGAGAAGTACCCACTCCCTGTTCCTGGATTACTATCTGATGACCGGGTTGAATATCGACTGCTATTACTGAATGGGCTCCTCCCCCATATAATCCCACCAAAGGCAGGGTTAAAGCCTGTATAAAAAGCCCTCCCGCAAAAGCAGCCACAAATCTATAGGAAGAAATACTGGTGCGTTCTTCGGAATTAGGCGTTAAAACTCCCATCAAAGCCGAATAAGGAATATTTATAGCAGTGTAGGCCATCATTAATAAGGTATAGGTAACATAGGCATAGATTATCTTCCCTCTTATACTGAAATTAGGAGTAGTAAAAGCTAACACTCCAATGAGGGCAAAGGGAATAACTATCCATATTAAAAAGGGACGATATTTTCCCCATTTGGTTTCAGTCCTGTCGGCTATAATACCCATGAGCGGATCATTAACAGCATCCCAGAATTTGGTGATAAAAAACATGGTTCCTACTGCTGCCGCCGGTATGCCGAAAACATCCGTATAAAAAAACATTCCATAAAAAACAAACATCATCCAGAAAAGATTGGAGGCAAAATCCCCAAAACTATAACCGATCTTCTCCCATACAGACACTAACTTCTGTTTCTTCTTCATAATCAGTCCCTCTTTTTACTTAATAAACTGCTAATTCTATTATAAATTTCTATACACATTCTGGCATTATGATATGGTCCTTTCCCTTCCGATTCCGTATATTCGTTTTGATCAATTTTCCGACTTTTTTTTATAATATTCGAATAATGCATAAAAGACAAATACCTGTTGATATATTTTTTTCTTATCATTCAATGGCTTGCCGGTATGATCTAAAGGCCGGTATATTCACACATATTTTTTTTATCAAAAAAATACTGTTTAGAAATAATACGATCTCTGATATAGGATAGCATCTTGTGGTTCATATTCACTTATTGCTATAACATCATCTTCATGTACATCTTTGGTTGCAAAGTTATTCATCTAATTTACAAAAAATTATTATTAATGCAAATAATTTATCAGGTAATTATAATTTTTATAAGAACCTTGACTTTGTCCCTGAAAATGATTAAAATAAACTTATAATAACATATAATAAATTATAGAGGTTGCTTGCATGAATATAAATACAATAAAATCAGCTATAACCGGCAATCCGGAACAATCAATCGCTGGGTTACAGTCGGATTGGTGGACTGAAGTTTCCCCGGAAATCTGGCCTTCACACGGCTCTTATTTAAGGGATATTTCCGGAAAAGAGTACCTGGATTTCAACGGCTTTTTTGCCTCTTCACCAGTACGCTTTGATCATCCTGATCTTCGGGAAAAATCATTTCTGGAAAAAATTTCACATGCAGCCATTTACAGGCCCACCTTGAGTGACTTCTGGACCAAGGAATTTGCTGAATTCATACAGATCTTCCGCCAGCTGGCTGTCCCTTCCCATATGGACCATTTTTTCTTTATCGAAGGAGGAGCCCTGTCTGTTGAAAATGCCCTTAAAGCAGCTTTTGACTGGAAAGTACGATTAAATATGCAAAAACAAATCATAACCGACGATCCTCAGGAAATAAACCAGCCCCTGGGCACTAAAGTGATACATTTTGAAAATAGCTTTCATGGTCGCTCCGGCTATACCCTCTCCATAACCCATACCTGTGATCCTAGAAAGTATAAATACTTTCCTAAATTCGACTGGTTTACAATTGATCCTCCGGTATTGACTTTTGACAACCAGGGAAAGGTAAACAATAAGCAGGAGGTGGAGAACAAACTGGCAAAGGCAGTTGAACATCTCAAAACCATATTAACCCAGCATGGCCACGACATTGCCGCCATTATTATTGAACCCATTCAGTGTGAGGGAGGAGATCGGCACCTGCCTACGGAGCTGTTTATCCAGTTACGACAGCTCAGCGAAGAATATGATGTCCTGTTGATTTATGATGAGATCCAGACCGGATTCGGCACCACCGGCACCATGTGGGCTCATGAACATTTCGGTAAAAAAGCCCTTCCGGATCTTATTACTTTTTCAAAAAAAGCCCAAACCGGGGGTGTGATGGCCAATCATGAAAAAATCTCCCGCATTAAAGAGCATGTCTTTGGTAATACGGAAGAAAGCAAAAGCCGTCTTAACTCGACCTGGGGTGGTAACATAGTTGACATGATCCGCTGTGCAGAATACCTGAAAATAATAAAAAAAGAAAACCTGCTGCAAAACACCCGGGTCATGGGTGACTACCTGCTCACCTCCATACAAAACCTCTGTCAGGAAAACAGCCACCTGCTGGGAAATCCCCGGGGTAAAGGACTGCTAATCGGATTTGATGTCATAGATGCAAATCATTCCCATAAAGAGCTATGTCACTATTTCAAGCAGGAATACCTGCTTTGTCTGAAGTGCGGTAACCATACTGTGCGTTTGCGCCCTCATCTGGATATTACTAAGGATGAAATCGATGACGGCCTGCAGAGAATGAGAAAGGCTCTTTCTAAGCTGAAGGCTTA
>CAZKMO010000045.1:0-19453 GCA_964554015.1 uncultured bacterium | reverse complement strand
TCTAAAAACTGTTATAGATGAAGATCAGAAGATACTAAATAATTATTTTATAAGGAAACTAACGTGTCGGATCATACAGAAAAGGGAAAGCTTTATCTGGTTAGCACGCCCATCGGTAATCTGGAGGATATTACTCTGCGAGCTCTAAATGTATTAAAACAGGTAGATTTGATTGCTGCCGAGGATACCCGCCGGACCGGAATTCTTCTCAACCATTACCACATTCCAGCTGAACTGGAAAGTTATTATGATCATAACAAAAGACAAAAAACACCACAATTGATTAAAAAGCTTTCGCAGGGAACAGACATTGCCCTGGTTTCCGATGCCGGGACTCCCGGTATATCAGACCCGGCCTTTTATCTGGTACGGGAAGCGGTTAGTCAAAACATACAGATTATTCCCATACCCGGTCCGGTGGCTGCCATAGCAGCCCTGGTGGCCTCCGGGCTGCCTACTGACAGGTTTACCTTTGAAGGATTTTTACCGGTCAAAAAGAAACGAAAAAAAAAGCTGGAAAGCATAGCTGTACTGGAGGGAACTATAGTACTCTATGAATCTCCCCACCGGCTAATCCGTACCCTGAACGATTTGGAGGATTACTGCGGTAACCGAAAAATAGCCGTGTGCCGGGAGCTGACTAAAAAATTCGAAGAAATTGTACGGGGACCACTTGCGGAAGTAAAAGAAACCTTTTCCCAGAGAAGTAGTATCAAAGGAGAATGTGTACTCATAATGGAAGGAGCTGATAAAAAAAATTGATAAATTCCAAATCAAAAACCCTTATTCCGGAGGCGGTTAAGAAAAAATATCTTGCCTGGCTGGAAATAGTGGTTACTTATGTGTTAGGATTCAATCTGCACCCCAACCTCTTATCTTTGATAGGTTTTTCTCTCATTATTATATCAGTTGGTTTTATAGTATCTGGCTATTTACATATTGCCGCCGGAATAATGCTGCTTGCCGGGATCTTTGATAATATAGACGGCCTGGTCGCCAGAAAAACCCATACTATTTCTAAGTTCGGAGCGTTGCTGGATTCCACTCTGGATCGAGCTTCCGAATTCCTTTTTCTGGCCGGTACCACTTATTTTTTTATTCGGAAGGGACTGTATCCAACCGCAGCTGCTGCTGGCAGTGCTGCCTGCTTTTCCTTTCTGGTAAGTTATATAAGGGCCCGAGCCGAAGGTCTGGGATTTATCTGTGATGTGGGTTTTATACAAAGAGAAGAGCGGGTTGCTCTTCTGGGAATTACGGGTGTTTTGCATACAATCCTCTTTATTATAGTCGTCTGGTTTACTGCCCTTGCTTCCCTTTTAACTGTTGTACAGCGATTGCAGTACATCTGGAAAGAGGATGAAAAACAAAGAAAAAAGATAAAAGAAAAAAGTATGCCCTGAGTACAATCGAAGGGATAAAACAAGGAAAAAAAGGAAAAGGGAGAATGGAAGATGGAGAAGAGGAGAAGAATTTTATTTGAATAATTTTTTTACAACAAGAGAACCGGGGTACCGGAGTGTGGGAATATCGGAGAATGCCATGTCCGGAAGAAATAAATTCCTCGTCAAACCAATGTGCCGTCCTGAAAAATTTACAGTTCTCAAACTAAACCCTCCATATTGTCTTTCTGAGTGACTGAAAGGAGCGAAGAATCTCACGCCAATGAATGAAAAAGTATGACTATTTGTTTCCTGATAAAGTGCGATTCTTTAAAGATTTTACTTTCATTACCAACTAAAATTACTCCTATCCTGGACCCCCTGTAGCAAAAGATCCTTCGTCACTAGCATTCCTCAGGATGACGGAATTGTAAAATATTATTTTAATTATAAGAGTAAATAAAATCCTAACAGAAAAAAAATACATATACCTGAAACCAAAAGGAATAGACGGTTGTTAAATGTGTAAATCTATTTCAAAACAAGACCAAAAGGGATAAGGTTACAAGTAAAAAATTTTACATCCTACAATAAAATCAACCTTTAATTTTAAAAAAAATCAAATTTATCATTGGAGTTGTAGAAGATTTTAATTATATTAATAGGCTATAGTAAAAATAAGGAAGTATGAAAAAAGAACATAAAAAAAGAAAGGCTGTGTTTTTCAGTTTTGAGGGAATTGATGGTAGTGGTAAATCGATGCAGGCAGAGGCTTTGTATCAGCAGTTAAAAAATACCGGATACACAACCACCCTCCTCAGAGAACCGGGAGGCACCCTTATTTCCGAAAAAATACGGAATATCCTCCTGGATAAAAATCACCGTGCCATGGCACCCCTTACTGAACTGCTACTGTACGAAGCTGCCCGGGCTCAACTGGTGTCGGAAAAACTTGATCCTCTCCTGCAAACCACTACTATAATAATAGCTGACCGCTTTTTTGATTCTACTACTACCTATCAGGGCTATGGACGCTCCCTCCCTTTAGAGGATATCGAAACCCTGAATACTCTGGTATGCAAACATACTATTCCGGATCGTACCTATATTCTTGACATCTCCTGGAAAGAATCCCTGAAACGGCGAAATCAAATATCTGGTCCCAGGGATAGAATGGAAACCCAGAGTAAAAATTTTTTTGAAAACATAAAAAAAGGATTTACCAAACTGGCACAACAAAAACCAAAGAGAATCCTAATGCTCAACGGCGAACAATCTCCGGAAAAATTAAAAAAAATTATCCTGCAGGATGCTCTACAGGTTATTAAAAAAAAACAAAAAACACTAAAACAAGGAACCCATCATGAATAAAAATGTAAAAAAGGCATTTATTAGCTTATTAATAACTATGGTTGTAATGACAGCCATGCTCATATGGGCCAATACTTCGGGAAACAATATCTATGCCTCTATCCATGAAAATCTAACTCTTCTGGGTAACATTTATAAGGAAATCTCAACCAATTATGTAGAAGAAATTAATTCAGAAGAATTCCTTAAAGCCGGTATAAATGGTATGCTCAATACCTTGGACCCCTATACTAACTATATTGAACAAGACAGCAGACGACAACTCAATATTTTAACCAAAGGCAAATATGAAGGAATAGGATTACTCTTGAATTACCGGAATAATGTAGTGACTGCTGCTGAACCTCCCTTTCTGGGAACACCGGCTGCCCGAGCCGGTATCCGGGAAGGAGACCAAATTATCAAAGTTGACGGCACCCCTACCAAGGAACTGGGCTTTCAAGAAAGTGTCCGCCATATCCTGGGACCGGAAGGAACCTCTGTAACCCTGACTATCCAAAGGGAGGGTGTGGAAAAACTCTTGGAATTTGCCCTTATCCGGGAAAAGATAACGGTAAACGATGTTCGTTTTGCCGGCATGCTGGATAATAATATCGGCTACATACAGTTGACCAGATTCTCTAAAAATTCTGCTCCGGAAATTTCCCAGGCCATCCGGGAACTCCAGAATAAAAACCTCAACGGTCTTATTCTTGATCTGCGCTCTAATCCGGGCGGAGTATTACAATCAGCGGTTAATGTCTCCGATATCTTCCTGGATAAAGGAGAATCCATAGTGACTATCCGGGGACGAACAGAACAGGCCAAGGCAGACTTTCATTCTACCCGGGATCCGGTGTATTCTCATAAGCCTCTGATTGTGCTTATCAACCGTATAAGTGCATCTGCCTCTGAAATCGTAGCCGGAGCCATGCAAGATCATGACCGGGCCGTTCTGGTGGGCGACACCACCTTTGGTAAAGGACTGGTACAAAGTGTGGTTCCTCTATCTTCCACTACTGCCCTGAAATTAACCACGGCCAAGTATTATACTCCCAGCGGCCGCTGTATTCAACGAAAGAATTATGCAATCTGGGAAGACACCAATGACACAGAAACCGAATATTATACCGACCATAAACGAAAGGTCCATGGGGGAGGAGGAATTGCTCCGGACATTTATGTAGAACTGCCTACTGCGGAAAATTATGTTATTGATCTACGCCGAAAATCCATGTTTTTCAACTTTGCTGTTCACTATGTCAATACAACCAGTGAAAGTGATTCATCCCTGACCATAACGGACTCTATATTAAATGATTTTAAACAGTATCTGGATGAAAACTCCTATAATTATGAAGATCCATTGGAGAAGAAATTAACTGAAATAGAAGAACTGGCGCAACAGGAAGAATACGGTGATACTTTTCTTGACAATATTAATAGTTTGAGAGAATCGGTTAAACAGGTGGATCGCACTTTATTTGATAAATCACGAGAAAACATTAAAAAAATTCTTAAGCAGGAAATAGCATCTAAGTGTTTCGGGATTCACTATTCGGTCCGGATAGGACTGAGGGATGACCCGGTGGTACAGCAAGCACTTCAATTAGTTGCAAATCAAAACCGATATAAAGAACTTTTGGGAATAAAAAATTAATCTATAAATCTTTAGTGAATAATGAGGAGGTAAAACTATGGCAACAAAACTGGTTTATTTTTTCGGAGGTGGAAAAGCAGACGGCAAAGCTGAAATGAAAAAACTCCTGGGTGGTAAAGGAGCCAATCTGGCAGAAATGTCCAGCCTTGGTATTCCGGTACCTCCCGGATTTACCATTACAACTGACATATGTACCTATTTCATGAAACATAACGGTGCCTATCCGGGCAGTCTGAAAGGGGAAGTAGAAAAAGCTTTGAAAAAAGTGGAAAAACTCATGGGACAAAAATTTGGTGATCCTAAGGATCCGTTGCTGTTTTCAGTTCGCTCCGGAGCCGCCATTTCCATGCCCGGTATGATGGAAACAGTACTGAATATAGGACTTAATGAAAAAACTCTTCCTGGTCTTATTAAAAAGAGCGAAAGTGAACGATTTGCCTATGATGCTTACCGCAGACTGATCATGATGTATGCCGACGTAGTGATGGAAAAAGCCGCTGGAATTACACCCCAGGAAGGACAGTCCATTAGGACTCAATTGGAAAAGGAAATGGCAAAGGTAAAAAAGGCCAAGGGTGTGAGCAAAGATATTGACTTAGAAGCAGAAGATTTGAAAAAGCTTACCCAGACTTTTAAGAAAAAAATCAAACAGGTTCTGAAAAAAGATTTCCCCGATAATGCCAGGGAACAGTTATGGGGAGCCATATCTGCTGTATTCAAATCCTGGAATGGAAAAAAGGCTCGAGATTACCGAAGAGTTGAAGGCATACCCGATGATCTGGGAACAGCTGTCAATGTACAGACCATGGTGTTTGGTAATCTTAATGATAACTCTGCCACCGGAGTAGCCTTTACCCGTGATCCCGCCACCGGAGAAAACAGATTCTATGGCGAATTTTTAGTAAATGCTCAGGGTGAGGATGTGGTAGCTGGAACCCGTACGCCGCAGGCGATTAATGAAATATCCAAAACCGAAGCTTCCAAGCATCTTCCTTCTCTGGAAGAGATGATGTCCAAAGATTATAAAGTACTGGTTGGTATTCGAAATAAGCTGGAAAAACATTACAAAGATATGCAGGACATCGAATTTACTATTCAGGATGGTAACCTTTACATGTTGCAGACCCGGACCGGTAAGAGAAACGGGGTTGCTGCCATACGCATGGCTGTAGAAATGTGCGAGGAAAAATTAATTGATGAAAAAGAGGCTGTACTGCGGGTAAAACCCATACAGTTAGATGAACTGCTGCATCCTATGATTGATCCCCAAAAAGAAAAAAAGTTAACTCCCATAGCAGAAGGATTACCGGCCGGACCAGGCGGAGGAGTAGGAAAAATCGTCTTTACTGCGGATAAAGCTGAACAGGATGCGAAAAAGGGAGAAAAAATAATTCTGGTGCGGGAAGAAACCAGCCCTGAAGATGTACACGGCATGAGAAACGCCCAGGCTATTCTTACTGCCAAGGGAGGTATGACCAGTCATGCAGCCCTGGTGGCCAGAGGCTGGGGTAAATGCTGTATTGTGGGTTGTGATGCCTTGAATATAAATGTCAGTAAAAAATCCATGACTGTTGATGGTAAAGTGTATAAAGAAGGAGATTGGATTTCCTTAAATGGAACCAAAGGACTGGTATACGGAGATAAAATTGATCTGATCCCCAGTGATCCGCAAAAAAACAAATATTATAAAAAGCTGATGACTTGGGCGGATAAATTCCGTAAACTGGGAGTAAGAACAAATGCGGATAATCCCAAGGATTCAACCCAGGCCCGGTCCTTCGGTGCGGAGGGAATCGGATTATGCCGTACTGAGCATATGTTTTTCGGTCCTGATCGTATAACTCCCATGCGGGAGATGATTCTTGCCGATGATGAGAAGGGACGCAAGAAAGCTCTGGCTAAACTTCTGCCCCTGCAGAGAAAAGATTTTACCGGCATTTTCAAGGCTATGGACGGACTACCGGTAACTATCCGTACTCTTGATCCACCCCTGCATGAATTTCTGCCCAAGGATATCGAATCACAAAAAGAAATGGCCAAAAACTTAGGGGTTTCTGTAAATCACATTAAAGAAAAAGTACAAAGCCTGCTCGAGGTAAATCCTATGCTGGGTCACCGCGGATGCAGACTTGGTATTACTTATCCGGAGATAACTAAAATGCAGGCACAGGCCATTATGGAAGCAGCCTGTAATTTAGTTAAACAAGGAGTGAAAGTGTACCCCGAGATTATGATTCCCCTGATCGGGACGGTGGCAGAACTGGAAAATCAGAAAAAAGTAGTACAAGAAGCAGTGGAGGAAGTTATTAAAAAAACCGGCACTAAAGTAAAGTATCTCATCGGAACCATGATAGAAATTCCCAGAGCAGCCCTTACTGCTAACAAAGTGGCGGAACAGGCTGAATTCTTCTCTTTCGGAACCAATGATCTGACCCAAATGACCTTTGGTTACAGTCGAGATGATGCCGGCTCTTTTCTCCCCGAATATGTTGATAAAAAGATTCTTCCCCATGATCCTTTTCAAAGTTTAGATCAGGAAGGTGTGGGACAACTGGTTGCCCTGGGTATTAAACTGGGTAGAAAAACCAATCCAAATCTGAAGATAGGTATTTGTGGGGAACATGGAGGTGAACCAAGCTCCATTGACTTTTGTCACCGAGTTGGTATGAACTATGTAAGCTGTTCACCTTTCAGGATACCAATTGCCCGCTTAGCGGCTGCACATGCTGCTTTGACTAACTAAGCACCTTAATTGGGCATGCCTATGTCATAATATAGACCTGACAGGATTATAACAGACTCCTGTCAGGTCTTTTTTTATTTTTTATAATTTTATAATCAAATAATTTTTAATCTTTTTATAAAAAAATCGATTTTTTCCTGCTTTTTTTCTTGACATTAAATCTGAATATGCTATATTTGTTTCGCTGTTACATGAAAAATGACTATGTGGATAAAATGTTAATTACTTTGTTTTTATTAATTTTCCCTTGCTTTGTTCTTGATATCTTTCAGGATATAAAATTATTATACATATATTGACCATGATTGTTGGTTTGTTTTTTATCTACTTATATGTAAAATTAAAAATTTTTTTTTCTTTTTATATAAGGAGCGTGCATTATGAGTCATTCTGTGGATAACTCACCCTTAACTGTGGAAAACTCCTCTCAGCATCTCATCTGGGGCAAATGTCTGAATATATTGAAACAATATGTTAATCCGCAAAGTTTTCAAACCTGGTTCCTCCCCATCCGACCTATTAAAGTACAAAATAATATATTTACTATTGAAGTCCCAAGCCAGTTTTTCTATGAATGGCTGGAAGAACATTACCCAAATATTATACGTAAAGCCCTCCATGAAGTATTGGGTGATGGTGCTGCTCCTGAATATATAATTCGCCAAGAACCTATACCCCCATCTTCCACCCCTATGCAACCTACTCCCGCCCCTCTTCCGGAGCGTTCTGAAGAAACCTTTCTTAACTATAGATATACATTTGATACTTTTGTGGAAGGAAATAGTAACCAATTTGCTAAGGCCGCTGCCCTGGCTGTTGGTGAGGCACCGGGTGCGACTTCCTTTAACCCCCTGGTTATTTATGGAGGGGTGGGTCTAGGTAAAACCCATCTCATCCAAGCCATTGGAAATTATACCAAAAAAAATCAACCCACTCTGCAGATAAAATATGTATCCAGTGAAAAATTTACCATTGATTTTATTAATTCCATACAAAACAATAAAACGACTCAATTTAGTCAATATTACCGAAACGCCGATCTTTTACTGGTTGATGACATTCAATTTTTTATGAGTAAAGAACGTACCCAAGAAGAGTTCTTTCATACTTTCAACTCGCTTCATCAAAAGGGCAAACAAGTTGTTCTCTCTTCAGATAGACCTCCAAAAGAGCTTATCGATCTGGAAGAAAGACTTTTATCTCGTTTTCAATGGGGACTTATTGCGGATATCAAACCTCCGGATCTGGAAACTAGAATAGCTATTTTACAGCAAAAAGCAGAATTAAACGGTATAGATCTTTCTATGGATATCATTGAATATATAGCTTCAAACATTATGTATAATATCCGAGAACTGGAAGGTTCTTTGGTAAAACTATTGGCTTATTCTTCTTTAAAGGGAGTGGATATAAATCTGGATATAGCAAAAGTGGTCTTAAAAGATATTGTGGTCCAAAAGAAAAAAAACATAACTATAGAGGATATCCAAAGAAATGTCTGTCGATTCTATGATATTCCGGATGATTTATTAAGAGGAAAAAGCCGAAAAAAAGAGATCGCTTTTGCCCGGCAGGTGGCCATGTATCTCTCCAAAGAACTGACTAATGCTTCTTTAAAAAGTATTGGTCTGCACTTTGGAGGTAGAGATCATACCACGGTTATTCATGCCATACGAACCATTCAGGAAAAATTAAAACAAAAGAATGAAACCGGTAACCTCTGTGAAACCATGGATAATTTAAAAAGAAATATAGAAACTGCCTGTTTATAATTTGTTAATTATAAGCATTTTTTTGTGAGTCTTTTGTGGAATAATAACGACTTTCGTTTGCTTGGTAATAAACCTATCCTCTTAAAAAATATAATCCACAATTAACCCACTACAATTAACATTCGCTCCACAAACCTTACAACTATAAAATTACTGTTAATGAGTTCTTTTTAATCTTGTTACCCTTGGTAATGTATCTGTTATCCACATTTACACATTGATTATTACAATAAATAATTTGTTAAATATGGTAATATTTATTATTTTATAGAAAGTAACCTTATGTTTTGTTTAGGGAGGTAAATGATGAAATTCTCAATTCTTCAAAAAGATTTACTAAATTCTCTGCAAGTGATATCATCAGTAGTACCTGTACGTTCCGCAACACCCATAGCTGAAAACATATTATTTACGGTTGAAACCAATATACTTCAAATCACCGGAACAGATATTGAGGTTTCTATGCGAACAGAAATTCCTATCAAGGAATCAATTACCCCAGGATCAATAGCATTACCTGGGAAAATAATAACAGAAATGATTCGCTCCTTGCCCAATATTCCTATTACTTTTGAAACCGATGATAATAATAAAGTTAAAATAACCACAGATAAAGGTGTGTATAGTTTATCCGGTATATCCCAAGAGAATTATCCTGAGTTACCGTCCCTTTCCGAGGAAAAAAGTATTTCTATTGCCAGCGACAAATTAAAACGAATGTTAACCAAAACCATATTTGCAGTTTCTTCTGAGGAATTACGTCCAGCTTTAATGGGAGTGTATTTTCAGATTATGAAAGATGAATTGAGAATGGTAGCTACGGACGGCCATCGATTATCAAAAATAGTTGATACAGATTTTAGTTATGATCAAGATCCGGTTATGATGATTATACCGCCTAAGGCGGTACAAATTGCTATTAAAAATTTTAGGGAAAACGGATTAACCAAAATACAATTCAGCAATGAAGCTTTAAGTTTTACTTTTGATAGTACGGTGTTGTACACCCGTCTGGTAGAAGGAGAATACCCGGATTATGAAAAAGTGATTCCCAGAGAAAATGAATATAAACTGACTGTGGATAAAGAATTACTCATTTCCGCAACTAAAAGAGTATCTATTTTTTCCAGTGCTTTGACCCATCAAATTCGGTATTCGTTAACCCAGAATTCATTAAAAATACAATCAGAGGATGCTGATATAGGAGGGGAAGCAAAGGAAGAACTATCAGTGGAATATTCAGGAGAAGAGATGGATATTGGGTATAATGCTGAATATATATTGGATATATTAAAACATATAGATGATGATAAAGTATTATTACATCTTAATAGTCCGGTAAAAGCTACCCTGGTAACGCCAATAGAACAAAAAGAAAATGAGTCTTTTGTGATGTTGATAATGCCTATAAAGCTATCTTCATAAAATATGAAGACCATAGGTACTATACTCCGAAGTTATTTCAAAGATCTAGGAATAGAAAAACCAATACACAGATATCAAGCCATTGATATCTGGTCTGAAGTGGTAGGAATAAAGATTTCCGAGGTCACCAAACCTCAAAGAATTTCCCAAGGTACCATGTTCGTAAAAGTTAAAAGTGATACCTGGAGATATGAGATAGAATACCATAAACAAGAAATAATTCATAAATTAAATCACAGACTGGGGGATAAAACCATCAATGATATTATTTTCATCTAAATAGGATAGGTTAAAGAAGAATGGCCAAAAAAAACACACATGATCAATATGATGCCAAAACCATTATCATACTTAAAGGTCTGGAGGGTGTTCGTAAACGACCAGCCATGTATATCGGTGATACTTCCACCAGAGGACTTCATCACATTGTTTATGAGGTGCTGGATAATAGTGTGGATGAATGTTTAGCTGGATATTGTACCAAAATAGATATCATCATACATAAAGATAATAGTATTACCATATCTGATAATGGTCGGGGAATACCAGTTGATATGCATCCCACGGAAAAACGACCTGGATTGGAAGTGGTTATGACTATGCTGCATGCGGGAGGGAAGTTTGACAATCAAATCTACAAGGTTTCAGGCGGTTTGCACGGAGTAGGTGTTTCCGTAACCAATGCCTTATCAGAATGGTGTAAAGTTAGGGTATTTAAGAACGGAAGTATATACGAACAAGAATATGAAAGGGGAATTCCCAAAAATGACATGAAGGAGACCGGGAAAGTAAAAGCAAAGGGAGGAACCGAGACCACCTTTAAACCGGATTCAACTATTTTTAAGGAAACCAAGGTCACATTTGATGTTCTGGGTCAACGATTAATGGAGATAGCTTTTTTAAATAAAGGATTAAAAATCACCTTAAAAGATGAAAGAGTCGGTAAAGAAAAAACATATCAGGCCAAAGGAGGGTTAAAAGAATTTGTCAGATATCTGGATTCCAGCCGCCGTCCCCTTTTTAAAAAACCCATCATGATGGAAAAAGAAAAAGACAATGTTATCGTAGAAGTTGCCCTGCAGTATAATGATTCTTATCAGGAGAATTTATTTAGCTTTGTTAACAATATACCAACCAAGGAAGGGGGAACGCATGAGGCAGGGTTTAAAACCGCTCTTACCAGGACCTTAAATTATTATGCCCAGAAAAACAACCTTATTAAAAACGACTTTTCTCTGATCGGATTAGATGTGCGAGAAGGATTGACCGGAGTGCTAAGTGTAAAAGTTCCTAATCCACAATTTGAAGGGCAAACCAAAACCAAACTCGGTAATAATGAAGTACAGTGGATAGTTAATTCCATTGTGGGAGAAGGAATTAGTGAATATCTGGAAGAAAACCCCACGAATGCCAGAAAAATAATAAAAAAGGGGATAGATGCCGCCAAGTCACGAGAAGCCGCTCGAAAGGCCAAAGAACTGACCCGGAGAAAGTCCGCCCTCGGATCCACCCATCTTCCGGGGAAACTGGCCGATTGCTCCATTACGGAACCGGATCATTGTGAAATTTACATAGTAGAGGGGGATTCTGCGGGTGGATCGGCAAAAATGGGAAGGGACAGGCAGTTTCAGGCAATTCTTCCCTTGAGAGGGAAAATATTGAATGTGGAAAAAGCGAGCCTGGAGAAAATACTGCATAATAATGAAATACAAGCTATGATAACAGCCCTGGGTACAGGTATTGGTTCCGAGGAGTTTGATATTTCCAAGCTACGGTATGGGAAAGTTATAATCATGACCGATGCAGATGTGGATGGATCTCATATCCGGACCTTGTTGCTAACTTTTTTCTTCCGGTATATGAGGGAATTAGTTGAACAGGGACATATATATATAGCCCAACCGCCCCTGTATAAGATATCCAAAGGAAGCAAGGAACAATACGCCTATAATGAAGAGGAAAGAAAAAGGATAATAATGATTTTAGGAGATCAGGGAATAAGGGTGCAGCGGTATAAGGGTTTGGGGGAAATGAATCCAAATCAGTTATGGAAAACAACCATGGATCCGGAAACGAGGACCCTTTTACGGGTTACCATTGATGATGCTGTGGAAGCGGATCATATATTTTCTATATTAATGGGGGATAATGTCGCTCCCCGCAGAAAATTTATTCAGGAAAACGCTGACGCCGTACAGAATTTAGATATTTAACCTGCTGTCAGGTAAAAGAGGTAGAGAATTACATGGTAAAGAAAAATGAAAAGATTGTACAGTTATACTTAGAAGATGAGATGAAGAGTGCCTATATAGATTATTCTATGTCGGTTATAGTATCACGAGCACTTCCCGATGTTAGAGACGGATTAAAACCGGTACACAGAAGAATATTGTATGGGATGCATGATTTAGGCCTTCGTCCCAATAGTGCATATAAAAAATCAGCCAGAATTGTCGGGGATGTGCTTGGTAAATATCATCCTCACGGGGATTTATCTGTTTATGATGCTATGGTTCGTATGGCTCAGGAATTTTCTTTTCGCTATGCCCTGGTGGACGGACAGGGAAATTTTGGCTCCATTGACGGAGATTCTCCTGCAGCCATGCGGTATACCGAGGCCCGGATAACCGCTATTGCAGAGGATATTATCAGGGATATCGACAAAGATACGGTTGATTTCATGCCCAATTTTGACGAAACCCTGAAAGAGCCCAAAGTCATGCCCTCTCTTTTCCCCAATCTTCTGGTAAATGGTGCCTCTGGAATAGCTGTTGGTATGGCAACCAATATACCCCCTCATAATCTAGGAGAAGTTATTGATGGATTGGTAGCTCTTATCAAGAAACCAGATATAAAGCTGGAAACACTATTACAGCATATACCAGGACCGGATTTTCCTACGGGTGGCATCATTTACGGAAATGAGGGTATTAAGGAGGCGTTCCGAACAGGAAGAGGAAAAATTACAGTAAGAGCCAATGCATCTCTGGAAAAAGGAAAAGGAAACAAAGAGTCGATAATAATAACAGAAATACCCTATATGGTTAATAAGTCGAAATTAGTTGCCTCCATAGCCCAATTGGTAAAAGAGAAAAAAATAGAAGGTATTACTGACCTTCGGGACGAGTCAGACAGAGATGGTATTAGGGTAGTTATAGAGCTTAAACGAGATAGTCAGCCTAAGGTGATATTAAATCGTTTGTACAAGCATACCCAAATGCAAACAACCTTTGGCATTATAATGCTTGCCCTGGTTAAGGGTAAACCCGAAGTTTTGACCTTAAAGGAATTATTACAGAATTTTATTGATCATCGTCATGTAGTAATATTGCGCAGAACCAAATATGAATTGAATAAAGCCGAAAAACGGGCTCATATTCTGGAGGGTCTGAAAATAGCTTTGGATAATATTGATGCTATTGTGCAATTAATTAAAAAATCCAGAAATCCGGAGACAGCCAAGAAAGGACTTATGCGTGAGTTTGGTCTCTCTGAAATACAATCCAAAGCAATTTTGGATATGCGTTTGCAACGGTTGACCGGCTTGGAACGGAAAAAAATCGAGCAGGAATATTTGGAACTGATAAAAGAGATTGAAAGGTTGAAATCTATTCTCTCCAGCCAGGATAAGCAAATGATGCTTATTAAGGATGAATTATTTGAAGTTAAGGAGAAGTATCAAGATGCGAGGCGAACAGAAATTGTTGCCACAACCGAAGAATTTTCCCTGGAAGACATGATTGCAGAAGAGGATATGGTAATCACTATTTCTCTTTTCGGGTATATTAAACGTTTTCCAGTTTCCGGGTATAAACGTCAGCAACGAGGTGGAAAGGGGGTTATTGGTACAGGAACCAAGGACGAAGATCCGGTAAAACATTTTTTTATATCTTCCACCCACCACTATATTTTATTTTTTACTGACAAGGGAAAATGCTACTGGTTGAAGGTATACGAAATACCTAAGGCCGGAAGGGCATCTCGGGGAAGAGCTATAATTAACCTTTTATCAGTAGATAAAAATGAGAGAATAAAGGCAGTGGTACCGGTTAAGACTTTTGATGATAAAAGATTTTTATTTATGGCTACCAGAAAAGGAATAGTAAAAAAGACTAACCTTGATGCCTTCAGTAATCCCAGAAAAGGGGGAATTAATGCCATAAATATTCGGGAAGGGGATGAGTTGATAGAAGCCTGTATTACCAGCGGATCCTATGATATTGTCTTGGGGACCAGGGAGGGATTAGCCATCCGGTTTAATGAAACCGAGGTCAGGCCCATGGGAAGAACTGCTTCTGGGGTGCGGGGAGTCCGTTTGGGAGTAAAAGACATAGTAGTTGGCATGGTAGTAATAAAAAAGGATTGTTCTCTCCTGGTTATTACAGAAAAAGGGTATGGTAAACGGTCCAGCATCACAGATTATCGGGTTTCCAAACATCGGGGAGGGAAAGGGATAATTACCCTAAATGCTACTCCCAGAGTGGGAAAACTGGTTTCCATAATGGACGTTCAGGATACAGATGACATTCTCATGATTACCAGCAAAGGAAAGATTATCAGACAAAGTGTCAAGAATATAAGAATAGTAGGAAGAAATACTCAGGGAGTGCGACTTATCCGATTAGCAGAGGAAGATAAAGTGGCAGGAGTCGCCAGAACAGTTCCGGAAGAAGAACAGAATAACCATATTAGTGAAGAACCTGAAGAAAAACCTGATACCCAATAGATGTTACGCACCTTACCTTGAACTATTACCAAAAGCAGTATCCATGACCGACAAAGGATTTGACATAATTGATCATACTGCAGATATCGCCATAAAAGTGTGGGCTGATAATTTGGTAGATCTTTTTACTGAGGCGGCCAAGGCCATGGTATTCATGGTGGCAGATAGAACAACCATTAAAATAAAGGAAAAAAGAAGTGTTCGGCTAGAAGCCGAGAGTCGAGAAGAGCTGTTTTTGAGATGGTTAAAAGAAATTTTGTATATAATGGAAAAAGAGGAAATTATTTTTTCAGATTTTCATATTGAAAACAATAATTTTTCTTCTGATGATGATTTTCCTTACTTTATTCAGGCAGTATTAAAGGGTGAAAAAGTAAATCCAGTAAGGCATGGTATTTGCACAGAAATCAAAGCAGTAACAAGACATAATTTCTTCCTTAAAAAGGAAGAAAAATTATGGAAGACATTTGTCCTTTTTGATATATAAAGGAGTTATTACATGTGGGAAGAAGACATAACTGATATAGTTGCCCGTATAAAAAAGAAACTCTTACATGATGAAGAGGAAGTGAAATATCGTACAATAGTGGAAGATAAAGATCTCCCGAAGCATATAAAGAGTCTTTTTAAAATTAAAGTAAAATATTTTTTTCAAAAAGAATCTCCTCTAGAGTTTAAAAGCACGCCTCATTTCAAGTTACAATCTGACGATATAAAAGAATATAAGGACAAACTGATTACCATTTTTTGGGAAGGTGCTGTTTTTAGTAAAAATGAAATAGATGAGATATTAAAGGAAGCACTGGTACTTCGACTCAATTATCTCCTAAAACCCATGGATACTATTCGCAGGTTGCTTTTTGAAGATCAGGATAATATTTCCCTGGAAAAAATGGATCAGATATTAACCTCGTTTAAGAACATACTTCCCTACGCAGAAATTATTATTAAAGAATGCAGCCGACAAGGTCAGTCATTAATTGATAGAACTATTTTCAGTAATATTGCTACCGAACAGTTACAGAATATTTTTAAACAGGAGGTGGTAAAAACAGTTGTTAGAGATTTTACGGCTTTAACTGATTTTCTCTCCGAGATAAAAGGTGAAACCGTGGAAAGTATAGATGGGATGGTATTGCAGGAATTTTTTGCAGATAGAAATTTATGGGGATTCAGAAGAGCACTCGAAGTTGAAATGAAAATTAACGGAAAGGATTTTTCCGCCCAGAATTTAGAGATGACTGTTAAACGGTATTTAGAGTTGAAAAGTGAATTTGAGTCATCAAAACCAAAAGAAGAGGTAGAAGAAGCAGTTGAAAAAATAGAGGAAAAAGAGATTTTAGCTGAGGAGGAAGTTCCCCAGGAGACGGTTAAACAAGAGGAAAGCACTACCGGAACACTTGATTGGGAACTGGAAGAACTAACTGAAGAAAATAAAGAGCAGAAGAAAGAACAGAAAAAAGAATCCAAAAAAGAAACCGAAGATACAATCACAAAAGAGAAAAAAAAGAACAAGCATATGCGGATAATTAGACGGGATGAGGATAGTGCAAAGGATGAATGGGAAACAACGGAAGAGAAGGAGGAGAAAGAGGAGAAAGAGGAGGAGGCTCCCAAGCTTGATTTAGGATTAAAGGATTTGATAGATGCTAAAATGGAAAAAGGGTTTATTAAGAAGCTGTTTGATAATAATTCCAAAGCTTATATAAATGTTATAGAAAAGCTAAATAAAGCCGAAAGTTGGCGGGAGGCAAAAGTATTAATCGATAATGAATTATTTAAACGGGATGTGGATCCATTTTCCCGGGAAGCAATTAAATTGGTTGATCTTGTCTATGGAATTTTTTATCCAGAAGAAGGAGTAGGAGGTAAAGAAAGTGGTTAGAAAAAGTTTTTCTATGTGTTTGTTTTTACTATTTATTGGCTATTTTGGGGCTCAGGATAATAATGAAAAAAAGGGAATAGTAACCTATACAGACGGGACAGTAAAAAAAAGAAGTGAGGAGATAGATCTTTGGCAAGATGCACCTATTAATACGGATGTTCTTTCTGGCGATAAAGTGAGAACCTATGTTGAATCCCGAGCTGAAATTGATCTGGCCCAACTTGATATAATACGACTGGCACCGAAGACAATAATTGATATTTTAAAACTCTATGAAGAGTCCAAAGAGAAAAAAGTGCAGACCACCATAAAGCTTAATACAGGCGAAATTTGGGCATCGGTACATGAGGTGGAAATGAATACTGTATTTGATATTTCCGCCCCGGTTGGTGCAGCTGCCATTACGGGAACAGTATTGCGTTTGAAAGTGGAAGAGGATTCAACTGCCCAGCTCAAAGTATATAAAGGAGAAGTGACCATAACCACAGTCCCCGAAAAAACCGGGATTGAACCGAAACAAATACAGCCCCTTAGAAAACCACATCAAATACAAGGGCCCACGGAAGTAGCCCCGCCTCATGAGGTGAGTTTGGAAGAGTGGGTGTATATAGTGAAAACTATGCAGCAGATAACCTTTGATAAAAGAGGTAAAGTGTTAAGTATGGGAAGTTTTAGAACAGATGATAAAGAGGAACAGAGTTCCTGGGTTCAGTGGAACTTTAAAAGAGATAGTTTGAGAACAGAGGAAATCGAACAGCAATAGAAAACAGCTAATATTATTTTTATAAAAGCAGGTTGGACACAGTTCAACCTGCTTTTTTTTATTAAAAATAGAGATTTAATTATGAAAAAAGCTGAGGTAAGATAGACCGAAAAAATTTTTAATAAGATTAAAAAGTATTTTAAAAAATAAAAATTTTGTTTATATTGTGTAAGATTTTTAAAATTTAGACTTCCATTATTTAATTACATCCTGGACAGAGTTCTGTTTCTTTTAGGTGAACTATGTTGAGCCTGAATCTCGATAGTAGTAACTTATGAGAACCTGGATATTGAGGAAAAGACAACACAAACAGTCTTAATTTACAGGCGTTTTTGTCAGAACTAATATTTATAAATATGTGAAAATGTATTTGTCGTGAGGTAATAATTATGTCACAGATTGAAAAGTTCTCCCATTTAAAAAGAGCGTTTGAACTCGATGGTTTCAGAATCAAAGATCTGAATACCATTCCTTCTGTAAAAAAGACCGGTTTTGTTACCCAACAGGGATTTCTGGAATATGAGGGCAGAATGGGGATAGTAGCTGAACATTCTCAGGCTGTGGTAGGAGCGTCAGTGCCTAAGGGAAAAAAGGTTTTTTCCCAGCAAACAAACTTTAAAAAAGTATATTTTCTGGAAGGAAGTCCCTATGAAATGGGATTTCTGCTGGGTATCATGGCCGAACCCGAGGTTTCGGTTATGGCTGATACCTATGTAGAAAATGTTATACCTGACTTTTTTGATATCACCTTTGATCCAGATTCAAAAATAATTCAGCATATTCAGGAGATTTTGGTAGAGATTCTAGGAGAGGCAACTGAAAAAATGGAAAAAGATATACCCCCTGAATTGATCTCAGAACTGGTGGGAATTGCCCGGGGATGTGAGATAGTCAATCCCGATACTAAGGTTAAATTAAAGGCGTTGAAATTTCTAAATTTCGGTATAGATTATCTGGTTTCCCATATCTATACTGGAGAAATTTTCCAACACAAAAAGAGAAAAGTCCCCCCGGAAATTCTAAGGGTTCCGGTTATGTGTAATGCCATATCCTTAACCGGAGATAAGGTGGAGGATAACAAGCATTTTTTTGGAAGAGATTTTATGTTTCCAACAGCCGGTGTGTTTCAGGATGTTGCTTGTCTTATTATGTATAATCCTATTGACTGCCAAAGCACCGGTCCCGGAGATAAGCAATACCAATGGTTGCCTGTTCTTAGCCAGACAGCTCCCGGTTTTGTGGGCAGTATTGCGGCTATGAATCAGCGGGGAGTTGCTATGGGAGTGGACATGCTTCCCGGGTCTCTGTGTAATACCGAACGTCCTGGCTTAAATTCACTCTTGTTGGTCCGGTATGCAACTCATGTTGCCCGGGATATTGACCAGGTGGTTGATACGGTAAGAAATGTTCAGCGGGGAGTAAGCTGGCTCTATCCGGTGGCAGATGGAAAGAAAAAGAGGGCCTGTATAATTGAAGCCGGAGCCAATACCGGCAATGCCCCTTTTGATTATTTTAAGAATATTCCCAAAGAATACTTAAAGTATCTGCCGGATAAAGACTATTTTGAAAAAATGCGTAAAAAGTATAATATCCCGGGACCTCGGAAAGGCATGATGGTACGGTGGGATGATTATACCTATCCAGTAGAGTTCATTAATGATTTTAATAAAAAGATATGGAAAGCCTATCATAAAAATATACGCATGAAAATAGTCTCTCTTATATTTAATTTTATTTCTTTTCTATTTGA
>CAZKMO010000044.1:0-23245 GCA_964554015.1 uncultured bacterium | reverse complement strand
ACAGAATAAATGCAGGTAATCATACCCAAACACACAAGATGATACTGCTGAAATAGGTATTATTTACCTGATAATAAAGTAGTGCAATAAAAAAGCGGCTGGTTGGAGAAAAAATACTTCTCACCGGCCGCTTTTTATTGCTGTGAATTAGTAAATATTTTTAAGGGAATATACAATGAAGAGACGTGACTTTTTAAAAAACAGTATTTTTACACTGGGAGCATTTTCTTTATTACAGGTACCTGATAAACAATTACCAGACACTACAGGGCCAAAGTTGAAATTCCCTCGTTATCGAGGCTTTAATCTTCTGGCAAAATTCAGCGGTCGGGGCCCGAGAAGAAAATTCCAAGAAGAAGATTTTGAAATTATGGCTGAATGGGGATTTGATTTTGCCCGTATTCCTTTGTCCTACTGGACTTGGTCTTCCCCTAGTGATTGGTATAAAGTAGACGAGGAGATTCTAAAGGATATTGATCAGGTTATTGAATTTGGCAAACAATATAATGTGCATATCAACCTTAATTTTCACCGGGTACCGGGTTATTGTATTAATGGACGAGAATTAGAGTCCCTGGATCTATTTGAGGATTCCCCGGAAAATAGGCAAAAAGCCCTTGATGCTGTGGTGTATCACTGGAAACTTTTTGCTAATCGTTATAAAGGAATTCCGAGTTCACAACTGAGTTTTGATCTCATTAATGAACCACCGCATATGGAAAAAGAAACCCGTTATGTAGAAGTTGTGAAAGCACTTGTACAAGGTATCAGAGAGGAAGATCCTGGTCGTTTAATTGTGGCTGATGGGAAAAATGTCGGTAGAGACCCTGTTTTCGGAATTGTGGATTTGGGACTGGTGCAAAGCACCAGGGGATATGATCCCATGAGTGTGAGTCATTATACAGCTGGCTGGGTCCCCAAAGATGCATTTCAGACCTTTAATGTTCCCACCTGGCCGTTGCAAGCTGATAATGGTGAAATCTGGGATAAAGCGGTTTTAAAAGAAAAGCTGATTGATACCTGGATGCCGCTGGTTGATCAAGGGGTTCCGGTGCATGTGGGAGAATGGGGATGTTATAATAAAACTCCTCATGAGGTTGCACTAAGCTGGATGCGGGACCTTCTTTCTCTCTGGAAAGAAGCGGGCTGGGGATATGCACTCTGGAATTTAAAGGGAGATTTTGGAGTCCTCAACAGTAATCGTAAAGATGTAATATATGAAAACTATAAAGGCCATAAACTGGACAGAAAAATGTTGGAACTTATTAAATCATATTAGCAGGAAATTATTTTCACAGGTAAAACGTTTTGTAAATTCGCCACTTTAGATCTATCAGCTATAGGAATAAAGTCAACCGAGATGAAACTTCTAAGTTCTAAAAAGGATGATTATTAGTACTGGTGAGCAAAAGACAATCTACAGAAGTTAATCAGGTTGAAGGGAAGGCTGAAAGCTGGGCAGCTGGTATTTATTTTTACTATTTAAGCACAAGAGCGGTGTTATCATTCCAAAAATGGATAGTATTAAAATAGTTTTTTTAATTAATAGATATTTTTGTATATTTTATTATTCAATATTCTGTAAACCTTAATTTATGAGGAGAAAAATGAAAAAAATATTTTCCATACTGATGTTTTTTTGTATTTCGGTTGGTTGTTCTGTAAGTCAGGAATCTATGAAATTATCCCTGCCTTCAATATTTGGTAATAATATGGTTTTACAACGAAATAGGGAAGTACCCTTCTGGGGAACAGGAATTCCTGGTACTAAAGTGATTTTAAAAACAGGATGGGGAAAGAACCTCAAGACTCGGGTAAATGATAAGGGAGAATGGCACTGCAAAGTAAAAACTCCTCAGGCTGGCGGTCCTTATACCATGGACATAGAAGGGGAAGATACAAAGTACAGTTTTAGTAATGTTTTAATCGGGGAGGTGTGGCTCTGTTCCGGTCAATCCAATATGGAAATGCCTGTGCAGGGATGGCCTCCCAGTGATACGGTTAACCATGCCGAGCAGGAAATAAAAAATGCCCATTATCCTTCTCTGCGCTTGTTTACGGTAAAAAGAGCTATCTCAGTGAACCCTCAAAATGATTGTCAGGGAGAATGGATATCCTGCAGTCCCGAAAACATTAGAAATTTTAGTGCAACTGCCTATTTTTTTGGAAGAAAAATTCATACTACCTTAGGTATTCCGGTGGGATTAATACACAGCAGTTGGGGAGGTACACCGGCCGAAGCCTGGACTGCTAAAAGTTGCCTGCAAGAAATGGGAGATTTCAGAAAAGCCATTGACCAATTGAATAGTATTGAACCGGAAATTAAATCCTTTTATCAATGGCTGAGTACACTTGAGAAAGTTGACATGAGTGATAAGACCGGTGCTAATATATGGCAGGATTTGGATTTTAATGACCTACATTACAGTGCTGTGGATATCAATACCGTGGATTGGCCAGAAATGGACCTGCCAGTCTTATGGGAACAAACCGGAATGGGGGAGTTCGATGGTATGGTCTGGTTTCGAAAAGAAGTACACTTGCCGGAAACCTGGTTAGGTCGGGATTTAATGATTGAATTAGGGCCTATAGATGATATGGACAGAACCTATGTCAATGGTCATTACCTGGGAGGATACGAGAAACAAGGTTTTTGGCAGACCCCGCGTATTTACAGAGTTAAATCGGAAGAAAACACTTTGCCTGATATTATTATTGCAGTAAGAGTTCTGGATACTCAGGGAGGAGGAGGTATTTACGGAAAAGCCGCGGATATGAAAATCTATCCGGTAGGAAGCAAACAGGATACCCTGTCATTGGCAGGTACCTGGAAATATCTGCCGGTAGCCGAGTATATTAATAACATTTTTTATATATACGGCAAGGGAGAGAAAAGTTATGCCGCCCGTCCCAGTTTATCTCTGCCTTTGACCTCTAATACTCCCACTTTACTGTATAATGCCATGATACATCCCTTATGTCCTTTTTCCCTCCGGGGAGTTATTTGGTACCAGGGAGAGGCAAATGTCGACCGACCTTATCAGTATCGCACTTTATTCCCCTTGATGATTACCTGCTGGCGGAATAAATGGGATCAGGGTGATTTCCCCTTTTATTATGTTCAGATTGCACCTTATGAATACGGAGAGAATAGTAAATCCCAGCTGTTGCGGGAAGCTCAGTTGCAAACTCTGTCTCTACCTCATACAGGCATGGTGGTTATTACGGATATAGGAAATCCCAGGAATATCCATCCCGGAAACAAGCAGGATGTTGGTAAGCGCTTAGCTAAATGGGCTTTGGCCAAAGATTATGGGTATGAGGATATGGTTTATTCCGGACCCCTGTATGAATCCATGGAAGTTGAAAATCAGAAGATCAGATTGCATTTTGATCATTGCGGTTCAGGATTACAGGTCCAAGGAGATGCCTTAAATAGTTTTACTATCGCCGGGGAGGATAGAAAGTTTTATCCGGCCAGAGCTGAAATTGAAAATAACACTGTGGTAGTCTGGAGTCCGGCGGTTGCGAAGCCAGCAGCGGTCCGATTCGGCTGGAGCAATACTCCGGAACCGAATTTGTTTAATCAGGAGGGACTTCCGGCTTCTCCCTTTAGAACCGATAACTGGGATAAATGAGGAGTACAGTTATGAAACTATTAAGAGTTTTTCTGGCAACACTTTTTTTGCTAATATTACAGCTTTATGCTCAAGAAGAAATAAAACCGGTTACACCCCATGCTTCTCCGGAAGCAGTCAAGTTGCTGAACTACCTTTATTCTATTTCCGGACATAAAACCCTTACCGGTCAGCATAATGCTCCTCTCAGAGGGACCAGACGGCTTCCGGTTGTGCACCGGATCACCCAGAAATATCCGGCGGTGGTGGGCCAGGATTTTGGTTTCAGCTATCCGGGGTACTGGGATGGGATTAATTTTCGTCAGCAAATTGTGGATCAGGCTATTTTACGACATGAGCAAGGATTTATCAATACCATTATGTGGCATGCAGTGGTGCCCACTCAGGATGAGCCCGTTTCCTTTAAGCCCTATGTACAAACTGAAAATTCACCTTACCATCTTTCTCCACAACAGTGGGAGGAATTAACCACTCCGGGAACTCATCTGCAGGAAAGATGGAAATCACAGGTGGATGTTATTGCTTTTTTCCTGAAACAGCTGGAATATGCCGGGGTTCCGATACTGTGGAGACCTTACCATGAAATGAACGGAAAGTGGTTTTGGTGGGGAGGAAGACCCGGAAAAGAGGGATATATGAAATTATATCGAATGCTGTATGACCGGCTGGTGAATTTTCACGGATTGAAAAATTTGATCTGGGTGTTTAATGCTAATGAAGTAAAAGAAGGAGTTCCCAACTATAAGGATTACTATCCCGGTGATGACGTGGTTGATATTCTGGCTACGGATGTGTATCAAATGGGATTTAATTTAAAAAATTATCAATTACTATCAACCTTAGCAGGTGAGAAACCAATTGCCATTGGTGAATGCGGAATTCCCCCGAGTCCGGAAATCTTGGAAAAACAACCAAAATGGTGCTGGTTCATGAAATGGAGTGAACCTGATTTCAGAGATCGAGAGATCTATCAGTCGGAACAGGTTATAACTTGGGAAGACCTGCCCTGGGTAGAAATCAAAGATCCTAAAATTCATTATCCTATAATTAAATAAAGGATTTTGTTTGTATGCAGTACGGATATTTTGATGATAAAAGCAAGGAGTACGTAATTGAACGACCGGATACTCCCAAATCCTGGAGTAACTATTTAGGATCGACTGAGTATGGTGCGATTGTTACTAATAATGGAGGCGGGTACAGTTTTTTCCAATCAGCTGCTCAGGGTCGATTCCTGCGCTTGCGGTTTAACAGTATCCCCCTGGATCAGCCCGGCCGTTATTTTTACCTGCATGATCGGGATAAAAAGGATTTCTGGTCAGCTACCTGGCAACCGGTGGGAAAACCTTTGGGTCAGTACAAATCCCTCTGCCGTCACGGAACTGCCTACACCATTATCCAATCCGAATATGATAATATCAAGACCGAAACCTTATACTTTGTTCCCTTGGAAAAACATTTTGAGTGCTGGCTCCTGAATATTACCAATCAGGATAAAGTTCGAAGACGATTACGGGTATTTACTTTTGTGGAATATGCCAATAACTGGTATTTCTGGCAGGATTTTGTAAATCTGCAGTATACTCAGTTCATTCTTAGGATGAATGTCTTCGATAACATCATTGATCATGGGATTAATGTGATGCTACCTGATAGTACTGCCGATGTTCAGCATCATGATGGAAACCGTCATACTTTTCTGGGAGTGGTGGGGGCAGATATCAGCGGATACGATACGGATAGGGATATATTCTTAGGAAAGTACCGATCGTATCATAATCCGGAAGTTGTGGAAAAGGGAAAATGCACCAATTCTCTGGCTGTGGGGGATAACGGCTGTGGGGTGATGCAGATGGATATTGATCTGAAGCCAGGTGAATCAAGAGAGCTGGCTGTACTCATGGGTATCGGGAAAGCGACGGTACAGGGAAGGGATGTAGTGAAAGAGTATCAGGATTTGAAAACTTTGCATGGGGAATTTGCCCAGCTTAAAGAATACTGGCATTCCCGGCTGCGGGGAATGAGGGTGAATACTCCCGATCCTGAATTCAACAGCATGACCAATGTGTGGAATCCCTTTAATTGTTTGATGACCTATGCCTGGTCCCGAGCGGCCAGCTTGGTGTACAGCGGAGCAAGGGACGGCCTGGGATATCGGGATACAGTGCAGGATCTGTTGGGAGTGCTTCATACCATAACGGAAGAGGCTGGTAAACGCCTGGAATTGATGATTACGGGGCAGGTATCCACTGGCGGGGCTATGCCGGTGGTGAAACCGTTTGCCCATAATCCGGGGCAGGAAACTCCTCCGGAGGAAGAAGAATACAGATCCGATGACTGCCTCTGGCTTTTTAATACCATTCCGGCTTATGTTAAGGAAAGTGGGGACTTGGGATTTTATGATAAAGTGCTTCCCTATGCTGACAGGGGAGAAGCAACTGTTCTTGGTCACCTGAAACAGGCGCTTGAATTCACTTTGAAAAGAAGCGGAGTTCACGGTCTTCCCTGCGGTTTATCTGCAGATTGGAATGACTGCCTGGAGTTGGGCCAGGAGGGAGAAACTGTATTTGTAGGATTTCAGCTCAGGTACGCCCTGAAAATTTATGGTGAAATTTGTGAATTATTAGGGAAGAAAGAAGAATTAAAATGGTCCCAGAGTCATCTCAGGAACCTGGATAAAAATTTACAAAAACATGCTTGGGACGGAGATAGGTTTTTACGAGCCTATGGCTATGACGGCATGAAATTCGGTTCCCGTGAGAATGAGGAAGGAAGTCTCTGGCTTAATCCTCAGACCTGGTCAGTAATAAGCGGGCATGCCACTCCGGAGCAGAGTCAAAAGGTTATGAAGGTGGTGAAAGAGCGGCTGGCCACAGAATTTGGTATTATCATTGTTGATCCTCCCTATGAGAAAACAGATTATCGGGTAGTAAAAGCACCCCTTTTTAATAAGGGAATGAAGGAAAATGCTTCCATTTTCTCTCATACCCAAGGATGGGCAATCATGGCTGAAACCTTACTGGGTAATGGTAACCAGGCTTATGATTATTACCGTTCCTTCCTGCCAGCTGCCTATAATACCAAGGCAGAGGTTCGCCAGATTGAACCTTATGTGAATTGTCAGTTTACTCACAGTAAGTACAGTCCCCGCTTCGGGGCCTCCCGTTTGCCCTGGCTGACCGGAGCAGCATCCTGGTCCTACTATACGGCCACTCAGTATATTCTCGGTATTCAACCCGATTATGCTGGTCTGCGGATCGATCCCTGTATTCCTTCCCATTGGAAGGAATTTTCAGTTACCAGAATTTTTCGCAAAAAAACAATAGATATTCTCGTGAAAAATGATAAAGGAGTTCAGAAAGGGGTCACTAAACTCATTGTTAATGATAAAAAGTACGAAGATAATTTTTTACAGTTTGATACCTTAAAAGATCATAATAAGGTGGTGGTTTTCATGGGGTGATGTGAGTATGATGAAAGATTTTAAATATGGATTGATATATAATCTGGAAAAATCAAAAGCCTGGAATAATAAGGAGAAAAGATGAAGTATAGAGAATTGGGCAGGACAGGGTGGAAGGTTTCAACCATCAGCTTTGGAGCCTGGGCTATAGGCGGTACCTGGGGAAAAGTCAAGGATGATGAATCCCTGGCAGCCCTGCGGAAGGCTGTGGAAAGCGGAGTCAATTTTTTTGACACTGCTGATGTATATGGGGATGGCCGCAGTGAGCAACTTTTACACAGGATAGGCAAAGAATACAAGGGTAAAATACATATTGCCACCAAAGCAGGACGGCGATTGACTCCACATACAGCCGAAGGATACAACCATAAAAATCTTACTGCCTTTATAGATCGGAGTCGAAAAAATTTAGGGGTGGAAACTCTGGATTTACTGCAGCTTCATTGTCCGCCCCCAGAGGTGTATTATATGCCGGAAGTATTTGGAGTACTGGATGATCTGGTAAAAGCGGGTAAAATCCGTTATTACGGTGTCAGTGTGGAAAGAGTGGAGGAAGCCCTCAAGGCTATTGAATATCCCCAGGTTCAGACTGTACAGATAATTTTCAATATGTTCCGGCACCGACCGTCAGAACTTTTCTTTGCGCAAGCCAAAAAACGTAAGGTGGGAATACTTGCCCGGGTCCCCCTGGCTTCAGGTATGCTAACCGGTAAATTCAGTTCTGATTCGACTTTTGAGAATGATGATCACCGTAGGTTTAATCGTCAAGGGGAAGCCTTTGATCGGGGTGAAACCTTCTCCGGAGTGGATTTTGATCTGGGATTGAAAGCAGTGGAAGAATTAAAAGCTATATGTCCATCCCCCATAAGTATGACTCAGTTTGCCTTGCGCTGGATTTTGATGTTTGATGCCGTGACCTGTGCTATTCCGGGAGCTAAGCGTATCTCTCAGGTTGAGGAGAATAGTAAGGCAGCGGATTTACCCAAACTATCCCCTGAAATAATGGATAAGGTGCGTGGTATCTATGAACGTTATATTCGGGAATCAGTGCATCACTATTGGTAGACAGAGTCGATTGAGAATTATTAAAAATATATTGTCCTAACCATGATTTTCTTGATAAAAAAGTCAGTACCTTGATTGACTTGATTAAGGGATTTATTTGATTTTTTTATATATTTTTTCAACATAGACATACCCTTAAATTTTGACATCATGAATATAATATATTTAATCATGGTAATTATGTGATCCTGAGAATAATGATAATTTTTTTTAATCAGGGTAATCCTGTAATCCCATAAAATCATGGTCCGGCCCTTTTTAAATGTACCCTTTTAAATTCCAAACTCCTGGCCCCAAAGTTTATTAATAATCCTATTTTTGTACCGTAAGCCTCAAGATAATTCATAGCTTGTGCCAAATGAACATCTTCTAGTCTGATCACAGCTTTTAGTTCAACCATGATTAATCTTTCTACAAAAAAATCTACTCTTCTGGTTCCAATACTTTGATTACGGTAAGAAATCAGCATTTCTTTTTCCTGTTCGAATTGCAAACCTTCATAATTCATTTCGATAGCAAGAGCACGTTGATAAATCCTTTCCTGAAAACCGTTACCCAGAGTCGAATGCACTTGCATGGCACAGCCAATAATGCGGTGAGTCAAGTCACCGTGCAGTAAATTGTCTGAATCTTGATTTTCTTGATTTTTTGGAATTACTTGATTATTTAATTTATATAATTTATTTAAAGCTTTTTTTATCATGTTAATCTCCTGATCCTTTAATCCTGAGAATCATGATTATTTTTTTAATCCTGGTAATCCCCTAATCCTAAAATCACAGTCAGATATCCTTCTTGCCTTCTTATTTGAGGTTAATTTTTATAAGAAGTTAGATCAACTCAGGTAAAACAGGTTTTTATGGTATCAACAGCTGTTTTAATATCAGTACTGTTGACATCCAGGTGGGTTACGGCACGTAACCGCTGCGGTCCCACCGCCAGTATCAGAATATTATGTTCTTTAAGCCTGGCAACTACCTGGTCAGCAGTGAAATGATTCTTATCCACATCAACCATAACAATATTGGTTTCAACATTGTTCATATTTACCGAAAAGCCCGGCACCGAATTAAATCCTTGGGCTAGTTTTCTGGCATTGTCATGATCCTGGGACAGTCTTTCTATATTATTGTTTACAGCATATAGGGCGCCAGCTGCAATTATGCCTGCTTGCCGCATGCCGCCTCCATATATTTTTCGGTAGCGATGAGCTGCTCTCATAATTTCCTTACTTCCAAGCAGCATGGAACCAACCGGCGCTCCCAGTCCTTTGGAAAAACAGACATTAATGGAATCGAAATAACGGGCATATTCTTTTAAGGAAATTCCGGTTGCCACAGATGCATTCCATAATCGAGCCCCGTCAAGGTGCATTTTTAATTCCTGTTTTTTGGCAAGCGTATGAATTTTTTTAATTTCAGGTAAAGGATATATTTTTCCTCCAGCCCGATTATGAGTGTTTTCCAAACAAATTAAACTGGTGGGAGGGAAGTGAACATTAGGGGGTCGGATTGCCTTTTCAATTGCTTGATCAGTTAATATTCCGTCTTTTCCCGGTATAGTTCTCAGCTGTACTCCGGAAAGTAAGGAAGGAGCTCCGGCTTCATAATAGAAAATATGGGCGTTTTCTTCCAGAATTACTTCCTGACCCGGTTGAGTAAGGGAATTGAGGGCAACCTGATTTCCCATAGTTCCGGAAGCAACAAATAAACCTGTCTCTTTTCCCAACAAACCGGCCACTTCCTCCTGTAAACGGTTTACGGTGGGATCTTCACCAAATACATCATCCCCGACTTCTGCATTTTTCATAGCCTCTCTCATTTCAGCAGAAGGTTTAGTAAAAGTATCACTTCTTAAATCAATAAACATATTTATTCCATATATTTTTTGTACAAAGCTTCGTTACTGGGATCGATTTTGATCATTTTTGTTAATAATTCTTTATCTTGGCCTAAAATTTCAATGAATTGAGTCTTATGGGCCTGCAGAAATTGCAGAATCCTTTCATTATCTGGATTTTGGATTAAGGAATTGTAAATAAAGGTAAAGGCCTGTCGGCAGTATCTTTGAGCAGTAGTATCCTCTTCTCCCACATAGGAAAGACCTAGAAAAAATTGATCTTTCATATTACGATATGGTTTTAATTCGTTGCTCAGTAATTTGTCGATTAAATTTTTTCGTTCATCCCATCCCCAGGCATATTGACTGTTAAACTGAGCAGAGTTGGCAATATCCCTTGCTTTCTCAAAATATTTTGTCCCTAGATATTTACCATATTTATCATATTCCTCACCAAGTATAATATAAACATAAAAATCTATGAAACTTTCCAAGGGATCGAACATTGATTCATTATGCATGAGAGGTTCTCTTGGATCATAGGGAAAAACCCAATATTTATCAAAATACTGAGCATCGGATTTATTGGATATAATGAATCTGCCTTTATATCGGTCTTCAAAACTTACATATTTATACTCCAAATATATCTGTAGGCTAATCTGTAAAGGCTTTTCAAATACTTCTCCAGTCCAATCGTACTCATCAATATAGGATTTAATCTTCTGATTAAAATCCTTCAACTCCTCCTTTTTTTCCAAAGGTAATCTTTCCAGAATTATCTGGACATCTGATTCGAATTGTTGAGCGTAAAGAGTGATGTTTATTATAACAAATATTGTAATAATTATTATAAAACTTAATCTTTTCAGGGGAAACTTTGTATGTTTCATAATTTTTTCTCCTTGCTTAGCAGGTTTTATACGGGAGTTTGTTAAATTTTATTTAAAGTTACTAATCATGAATATAAATATCAAGGAGTTTTATATTTTTTCTTGACATATTAGAAGACAAATGTTATATTAATTTTTATAATTGAGTAAATATTTACTTTAAAAGAATCCACAGTTTATAAAATTATTATATGATAATTTATAAATTAATGGTAGAATAATTTGAAACCCATAAAAAAATTAAGTGATTTACTCGAACCTTTACAAGATACTTCTCCTCCCAGGATTGCTGTTGCCGTAGCCCAGGAGACAGATACCATTGTTGCTTTAAATAGAGCTATTAATAAAAATATTGTAAAGGTCATACTTGTTGGTGATCAGGATGAGATTACTACAATAATTAAGGAAAATAATATTAATATCTCTGAATTTGAAATTATTCCTGAAAAAAATGAAATGAAAGCTACCCAAAAGGCAGTCAGTCTGGTTAAGGAGAAAAAAGCTGATATATTAATGCGGGGTTTAGGAAAGACAGAATTGTATTTAAAGTCGATACTGAATAAAAAAACCGGACTAATCCCAGAGGGAGGATTTTTAAGCCATGTAGCTATAATGGACATTGCCTCCTATCCCAAACTTCTGATGATTTCTGATGCTGCCATTATCCCCAATCCAAATTTTGATGAAAAGTTGAAGATTCTCAACTATACCATGGAAATTGCCAATGCTTTAGGAAATAAAATACCCAAAGTAGCTCTGGTTTCGGCAACCGAAACCATTAGTTTTAACGTACAGTCATCAGTAGATGCTGCTGTGATAACTGCCATGGCCCAACGCAAACAGATTAAGGGAGCCATAATTGACGGTCCCTTAGCGTTGGATGTGTCCATATCCAAGGAAAAATGTAAAATTAAAGGTCTTAACAGTCCCATTAATGGAGAAGCGGATATTTTATTGTTCCCCAATTTCGAAACCGCAAATACATTTTATAAATCAATGACGCTTTTAGCCCAGGGAACCGCAGCTTCAATTTTAGTGGGTTCCACCAATCCGATTGTGTTGACTTCCCGGGCAGATAGCATTGATACAAAATTTTATTCAGTGTTATTAGCTGCACATTTGGCAGGGCAGAATAATAGAAAGAAAAAGTAATTAAATTTAATAAAATATAAGGTTCAGGTTACCCCAGATAATAGGTTTAGATGCCAAGATAAACAGTATGAATAGCATTATTAAAGGCTGAAGAGAGTATTAATACTTTTCAATCTGAGTGAACATAATGTATTTGTTGGAAAAATAGGGGAAATTAAATTAGTAACAAGAGGAGGTTGTTCAATGAATTTTGAGCTGGAATCAAATCAGAAATTAATTAGGGATATGGTACGTGAATTTGCTGTTAATGAACTGGAAGAAAAAGCAGTGGAAATAGATAAGACAGGAAAGTTTCCCTGGGATAGCATAAAAAAAATGTCCGAATTGGGATTGTTAGGTATGATTATTCCCGAGAAGTATGGAGGAGGAGGGATGGATTTTCTTAGTCTGGCTATAGCAGTTGAAGAAATCTCCCGAGTCTGTGCCTCCACCGGGATTATTGTGGCTGTAAATAATACCCTGGCAGCATATCCGATCCTGAAATTTGGTAGTGAAGAGCAAAAAAAGAAGTATATTCCCCTTTTATCTCAAGGAAAGAAGATAGGGGCTTTCGGTCTAACCGAACCGGAAGCAGGTTCGGATCCTGTCACCTTGGAAACGACAGCCCAATTAGATGGTAATCATTATATTATCAATGGAACCAAACGTTTTATTTTCAATGGTCAGGAAGCAGGTATTTATATTGTATTTGCTAAAACAGATACTGAAAAGGCAGAGGAAGGACTCAGTGCCTTTATTGTGGAAAGAGATACTCCCGGATTCAGTATAGGAGAGCCGGAAGAACTCATGGGAGTAAGAGCTACCGGTAATTGTACCCTATTATTGAATGATTGTAAAGTTCCCAAAGAAAATTTACTTGGTGCAGAAGGACAGGGAGTTTCAATCGCCTTACATAGCATAGATACCAGTCGTATTGATATCAGTGCCCAGCAGGTTGGTATTGCCCAGGGAGCCTTGGAAGCAGCAGTTAAGTATTCCAAGGAACGGGTTCAATTTGGTCAAGCCATAAGTGAATTTGGTATGATTCAGAATAAACTGGCGGAAATGGATGCTAAAATAAATGCTGCCAGGCTTTTAGTATACTGGGCAGCTACTAAAAAAGACAATGGAACTGAACCTAATTCCAGAGAAGCTGCCATAGCAAAATATATGGCTTCCGAAGCCTGTATGTATACTACTCATCAAGCAGTGCAGGTCTATGGCGGATACGGATACACTAAAGAATATCCGGTAGAACGGTTTTTCCGGGATGCCAAGGTTATGGAAATATATGAAGGGACTACGGAAGTGCAGAAGCAGATTATTGCTGCCTATTTATTGAAATAAATGAAAAGATTAAAAATCAAAAGGCAAAATCACAATTCAAAATTTAAAAATTTTAAGACCTGCTCAGAAATTTACCAGCATGACCTACTAGATAAAAAATGTGGCGTTAATTTCTTTTCTTAAGAATTTGTGATTTGTATCGGCTGCGCACCTCATGTATATTATTGTAATGGGGAATAACTGATTTTGCATTTACCAGGTCATTTTGATATTTGATTTTTGACTTTTAAATTTGGAATAAACTTATTACTTTACAAAAGAAACAAAAATTTATTTTGATATTATATAAGGAGAGCTATGGCTGTTCAAGGATCCATACTGTGTAAGGAATTGGAACTCTATGAATGTATACAGTGTGGAAAATGTACCGGAGGGTGTCCGGTTTCCATTCGTACTGATTTGAATCCCCGGAAAATTATTTATGACGCCTTACTGGATGTACGATTTGTTCCGGCTGAGAGAACAGATATTTGGGAATGCACTTCCTGCGCTACCTGTGCGGAACGCTGTCCCAAAAATATACGCCCCGTAGATGTGATTAATGCCCTGCGCTCTCAAATAGTAGAGAGCGGTCGGGTTAAGCCCTCAGTACGAGATGCCCTGGAAAGCACCTTTATACAGGGCAATCCCTGGGGAAGAGCCAGGGAAAAAAGATCGGAGTGGACTGAGGGTGTTGAAGTTCGGAAATTAACTGAAGGTGATAAAACCGATATTCTCTATTTTGTATGTTGTACCGCAGCGTATGATGAGAGGGTGCAGAGAATTCCTAAAAGTCTGGTGCAGATTTTACAAAAGGCAAAGGTCGATTTTGCCATATTAGGTAATGCGGAAAGCTGTTGTGCAAATGAAATGGGAGAAATCGGGGAAAAGGGGCTTTTTGAGATGGCTCAGGAAAATAATGTAAAATTGTTTAACAAGTATTCATTTTCTCAAATGATAACCACTTCTCCCCATTGTTTTCATGCCTTTGTTAATCAGTATCCGGATTTCGGCTGTAATGTTCTTCATTACACCCAGTTTCTCAGTCAGCTGATTAAGGAAGAAAAATTAAAATTAAGCAAAGAATTTAATAAAAAAGTTACCTATCATGATCCCTGTTTTTTAGGAAAACGGAACATGGTGTTTGATGAACCCAGACAGGTAATTCAGTCCATACCAGGAATAGAATATCTGGAAATGGATCGTTGCCGGGAGAGGAGTATCTGCTGTGAAGGAGGGGGCGGGAGAATGTGGATGGAATCAGAAAGCACTGAAGAGCGTTTAGCGGAAGTACGGGTAAAAGATGCAGTCAGCCTGGGAGCAGAGGTTCTGCTGACAGCCTGTCCCTTTTGTCTTTTGACCTTGGTAGATGCAGTGAAAACAAGCGGAAATGAGGAAAAAATAGAGATCAAGGATATAGCCGAATTAATCTCAGAGGTAATTTAATTGAGTATGGTAAGAATCATTAGGAAAAGTTAATAAAATATAAGGAGTATGATAAATGGAAATTGTTGTTTGTATCAAGAGAGTTCCTGATACGACCGAGTCGGATATAAAGATCGACTCGTCTAACCAGGATATTGTGAAAGAGGGGCTGGCATTTAATATAAATGAAGCGGATAATTATGCCTTGGAAGAAGCCCTTCTTATAAAAGAGAAAATGGGAGGGACCGTAACTTTGGTCACCCTGGGTACCGCGGAAGCAGAAGAAACTCTGAAGATGGGATTGGCCAAAGGTGCTGATAAAGCGGTTCGCTTAGATGATCCTGCTTTTGCCGGATCAGACGGTGTAGTAACTGCCCGCATACTGGCATCAGCCCTTAAAAATATGGAATACGATCTAATTTTCACCGGCTGTATTGCTACTGATAACTGGAACGCACAAGTCGGCCCTGCCCTGGCTGAAATATTGGGAATTCCCCATGCCACTATGATAGTAAAGCAGGAAACTGAAGAAAAAAAGATCAAGCCCTACCGGGAACTGGAAGGAGGGCTTTTAGAAAAACTGGAGATTGACCTCCCTGCTGTTTTAAGTATTCAAACCGGAATCAATGAACCCAGATATGCTTCCATCATGGGAATTGCCAAAGCCTCAAAAAAAGAAATTGAATTAAAAGGGATGAATGATCTTGGTCTAAAAGAAAATGAAGTAGGTGCCAAGGGGTCAAAAACGGTTATTGAAAAGCTGGAAATTCCGGTACAGGAGAAGATGGCAGAATTGATATCCGGAACCCCGGAAGAGGCTGCTGAGAAATTATCCGGTATTCTGAAGGAAAGGGGGATTGTATGAAGGAGATATTTGTACTGATCGAACATCGACAGGGGGAAATACAGGATGTTACTTTTGAGCTCCTGACCGGAGCAGCAGCGTTAGCCTCCAAGATCCAGGGAAAGGTGACAGCAGTTCTCTTAGGTTCTGGTGTGGATTCTTTTGTAAATGATTTAAAAGGGTGGGCGCATAAAATTTTGCTAATCGAAGATGAAAAATTAAAGAATTTCAATGCGGAAGCCTATCAAAAGGTGCTTTCTTTTCTTATCAAAGAATATAAACCGTACCTAACCTTAATAGCCCAATCGGGATTTGGGGTGGATTTGGCCCCCAGTTTGGCAGTCGAATTAAATTATCCCCTGGCCACAGATTGCTATAATCTGGATATAAAGGACCAACAACTTGTTGTCTATCGTCAAATGTATGGCGGTAAGGTTAATGCCATGGTCAAAATTGCCGAAGCAGAAGGAATTATTATAACTGTTCGTCCCACCTCAATAAAACCGGAACAAAGTAAGGCAGAAACAGAAGTTGTAAAGGGTGAAAGTCCCCTAAAAGAAGATATTTCCTATCGGAAATTTTTGGAATATGTGGAAGCTGCAGTTGGAGAAGTTGATATTACCCAGGCAGATATTGTAATAGGAGTGGGAAGAGGTATAAAGGAGCAGGAAAATATACCCTTGGTGCAGGAACTTGCCGATGCCATGGGTGGTGTTCTGGCTTGTTCCCGTCCCATTGTTGATGCGGGCTGGCTTCCCAAGGAACGCCAGGTGGGATCATCAGGTAAAACAGTTAAACCAAAACTCTATATTGCCTTGGGAATAAGCGGGGCCTTTCAACATCAGGTTGGAATGAAGGGTGCAGATACAGTGATAGCAGTCAATAAAGACGGGAATGCTCCTATTTTTGGAGTGGCTGACTATGGAATAGTAGATGACCTCTTTAAGGTTGTTCCTGCATTAACCAATAGATTTGAAGAATTAAAGGCAGGTTAACATGTCAAAAATTGGTGTTTATGTTTGTCACTGTGGGATTAATATAGCTTCCACAGTGGACATAAAAAGAGTTGTTAGGGCAGCTGCAGACTATCACGCAGTGGTTGTAGCCAGGGATTATCCCTATATGTGTTCAGATCCTGGACAAGAGTTGATTAAAAAAGATATAAAGGAACATAAGCTGGATCGTATTGTTATTGCAGCTTGCTCTCCCCGTATGCATGAACCAACCTTTCGTAAAACCTGTGAAGCAGCCGGGGTTAATGCTTACTGTTTGGAAATTGCCAATATCAGAGAACAATGTTCCTGGGTGCATGATTCCCAGGAGGAGGCGACTGCAAAAGCTATTGATTTGGTTTTGAGTTCTCTTTCCCGGGTACAGCTTCTTAGACCGCTGGAGATTCAGGAAGTGCCGGTGATTTCCTCGGCTTTGGTGATCGGAGGGGGTATTGCCGGCATTCAGGCGGCCTTGGATATTGCCGAAGCAGGTTTTAAGGTGTACCTGGTGGAAAAAACTCCTTCTATTGGAGGCCACATGGCCCAGCTGGATAAAACCTTTCCTACTCTAGACTGTTCGGCCTGTATTCTTACTCCCAAAATGGTGGATGTAGCTAATCATCCCAATATTGAGCTTCTTACCTATGCTGAGGTTGAAAAAGTTGAAGGATTTGTAGGAAATTACCGGGCAACTATAAAAAAGAAACCTCGTTATGTTAATATCGATGTCTGCACAGGTTGTGGCAGTTGTGCAGAAGCATGCAGAATGCATAATCGGATAGTAAGCGAATTTAATGCAGGTATGGGCAAACGTTCGGCAATTTATGTTCCCTTTCCTCAGGCGGTTCCGCTTAAGTATACTGTTGATTCCCAGAGTTGTATTTTTCTCACCAGGGGAAAATGCGGAAAATCTCCTGCCTGTAAAGATGCTTGTGAGGCAGATGCCATAGATTTTGAACAGAAAGAAGAATTAATGGAAGTGGATATAGGAACCATCATCATTGCCACCGGGTTTGAGCCTTTTTCAGCAGAACGAAAGCCGGAACTTGCCTATCAATACTATGAGAACGTTATTACCGGTTTGGAATTTGAAAGGCTGGCCTCTGCTTCCGGTCCCACCGAAGGCGATATTATTATTGGAGAAAAAGTTCCCAAGAAGGTTGTATTTATTCAATGTGTTGGTTCCAGAGATAAAAATCTGGGTAATGAATATTGTTCCCGGGTCTGCTGTATGTATGCTATTAAACAGGCTCATCTGGTTAAAGAAAAAATTCCTGATGCCCAGGTGACTATTCTTTATATGGATATCAGATGTTTTGGCAAAGGGTATGAGGAATTTTATGATCGGGTACGGGCGGAAGGAGTAGTGTTCCGGCGGGCAATCGGATCCGAAATATACAAAAAGGGAGATGGTTTGGCAGTACGGGCTGAAGATACCTTGCTGGGAAAGACCATGGAAGTGGAAGCCGATCTGGTAGTGCTTTCCGTAGGAATGGAAATGGGTCAAGGAACGCAAAATATCGCCCATTTGCTTAAACTATCCCAATCGTCCGATAACTTTCTTATGGAAGCTCATCCTAAATTGCGGCCGGTGGAAACAGCCACGGAGGGAATCTATCTGGCTGGCTGCTGTCAGGGTCCCAAGGATATTCCGGATACCGTAGCCCAGGCAAAAGCTGCTGCCTCTGCTGCGATTATACCGTTAAATAAAGGAAAAGTTTTTGTTGAACCCATTGTAGCCCAGGTCAATCCGGATCTTTGTTCCGGCTGTCGCGTATGTGAATCAGTATGTGAGTTCAAAGCACCTGTATTCAATGAGGAGCAGGAAGTGATAGAAATCAATGCTGCCCTATGTAAAGGATGTGGTTCCTGTGCCAGTGCCTGTCCCAGCAGTGCCATTACTATTCATCACTTTACTGATGAGCAGATTATGGCTCAGCTTCATATACTCTCTCATTAGACATGACACAATAAAGAATAATTATTAAGGTCGAAGTAATCAAAAGTATGAAATGGATAAAATCTTGAATAAATCTACAAAACCAGAAGACTGGGATCCTAACATAATTGGTTTTGCCTGTAACTGGTGTTGCTATGCCGGAGCTGATTTGGCAGGAACTTCCCGGATACAATATCCGGCCAATATCAGAATTATCAGATTAATGTGCACCGGCAGGATAGACCCCACCTTTATTCTGAAAGCCTTTTTTGAAGGAGTGGATGGTATTCTAATCGGGGGATGTCATCCCGGGGACTGTCACTATCAGTCAGGAAATCATAAAGCTCACCGATGTATCCAATTAACTAAAAAATTAATAGCCCAATTCGGGATCGAACCAGAACGACTTCATCTGGAATGGATATCAGCCTCGGAAGGGAAATTGTTTGCCCAAACCGTAACCACTTTTACGGATAAAATCAAATCCCTGGGCCCCAATCCCCTAAAATTAAAAGAACTCTGTTAAACTGCATGTGTGTTAAAAAATAAATAAAACCACGGATTAACACAGATTTTCTCAGAGAAATAAAATAATTTTAAGTTAACGAATGCACATCAATCAAGCTTAGTTTGAAGTTATGTTAAAACTTTTTTTATGAATCCGTGAAAATCTGTGGCAAAATTAATTTATTATTAAGCTTCTAATCGTGAATAATTACTTAAATGCATAAAGAGGATTGATGAAAAATAAAAATGAAATAAAAATAGGGCAGATCCAAGTCTATACTGGAAAGGGAAAGGGGAAAACAACAGCTGCTTTAGGACAGGCATTACGAGCTTGCGGGCAGGGTTGGAAGGTTTTGATGGTAAGTTTTATGAAAGGTGATCCAAATTGCGGTGAGGTAAAAATTTCCCCTAAAATTACTAATTTTCGTTTGATACAATCCGGTCTACCCACCATGGTGAAAAAAGAGAGACCCTCTCCGGAGGATATGCGGATGGCTCAGGAGGGATTTCAGATGGCGAAAAAAGCAATTATCCAGAAAGAATATGATAACAACATACTTGATGAAAAAAATATCCCAGAGAATAATAATTTAATATCATTGGATGATATTCTGGATTTAATGGATAAAAAACCGACTGAAATGGAGTTAGTTCTAACCGGACGTTCTGCTCATCCTGAAATAGTAAAAAGAGCCAATCTGGTAAGTGAGATATTAGAAATCAAACATTATTATACCAAAGGTATTGATGCCAGGCAGGGAATTGAGTATTGATAAATAAAGACAAAAGAAAAAAGACAAAAGGATAAAACAAAGATAAAGGAAAAAGGATAAAGGATAAAACCAAAACAAAAGAAAAAATACAAAATACAAAAGGAATATGGAAATGAGAAGTATCTGACAGGTCCATTCTCCCTTCTCCTTTTTCCCTATTCCATGTTTTAATTTCTATATTCTAAAATCTATTTTAAAGGAGTTTTTTATGAAGTTTCCGGGTATGATAACCGATCTACCAGAAGCAGATATACCCTTTTCTGGAATAAGAGGTTGGCTCTTGCAGGGTGAGAACAAACAAATTGTATTCATGGATATTGATCCCATTGGTAAGGTAGATGAACATTCCCATAGTGCTCAATTCGGAGTTTTACTTGATGGAGAAATGTCTCTTACCATTGGGGGAGAAACCAAAAGATACAAAAAAGGTGATTCCTATTATATACCCAATAAAGTACCACATTCTGCGGTTTTTCACAGCCAGGTAAAAGTCATGGATATGTTTAATGAAAAAGAACGTTATAGTATCAAAAAAAATAATTAAAGTAAAGTGAATTAAAGAAATTGGGTGATGATAAAAAAAAGTCTAAGCAGTCCGTGAATCCTCCCGTATTAACTTTCAGTTTTCTTCGAAATCAAACAGTTGGTATCGATTCAGTAATCAATACACCCTTCGGAAAAAGACTCATGGTGTATTGTGATTATAACGCCTCGGGCAGATGCTTGAAATTTATTGAAAAATATATAATGCATCTGCAAAAATTCTACGCCAATACTCATACTGAAGATGATATTACGGGAAGAAACATGACCCATCTGCTTCATAAGGCGGAAGAGAAAATAAAAATGGCAGTTAATGCTGGTCCTGATGGCCGTATTATTTGTACGGGTTCCGGGAGTACAGCTGCTATCTATAAAGCCCAGCAAGTGCTGGGTGTGGCTATGCCACCGGCAACTCGCCGTTTTATATGGTCAATTCTGGAAGAATACTTCCAGATTAACACTGATGTTCAGGATTTACTTACGCATTATAAACCGGTCGTATTCTTAGGACCCTATGAACATCACTCAAATGAACTGACCTGGAGAGAAAGTCTGGCTCAGGTAGTTCCTATTAAAATCGATAACCAGGGGTTCATTGATGTAAATGATTTAGAAAATCAACTTCAGAAAGAACAATATAAAAATCGTCTTCTCATTGGTTCCTTTTCGGCAGCCTCGAATGTTACTGGCATTAAGACTTCCATTTATGAAATTACCTGTCTTTTGCATAAATATAATGCTCTTGCCTGTTTTGATTATGCTGCCAGTGCTCCTTATGTAACCATAAATATGAATCCAAAACCCCTAAAAAAGGAAGATGATCCTTCCCTTGATGCCGTATTTATTTCGCCCCATAAATTTTTAGGCGGACCCGGTTCCAATGGAATATTGATATTCAATAAGAGAATATATCCCACAGAGATTGCTCCCAGTGTAAGTGGGGGTGGTACTGTCACCTATGTAAATTTGGAGAGTCATGATTATTTTGACGAAATTGAAGAGAGAGAGCGGGCCGGAACTCCGGGAGTACTGCAAACCTTAAAAGCATCTCTTGCCTTTGAAGTTAAAGAAAAAATCACCGTTCCTGAAATTGAAAAACGGGAGCAACAACTTGTTAGCAAAGCATTTAAGGTCTGGAAAGCAAATCCCAATATTGAAATACTGGGAAATACTGACCCGACAAAACGTATTGGCATCGCTTCTTTCATTATTCATGATCCCTGGGGAACCATTCTGCATGCAAAGTTCATTACTGCCCTTCTGAATGATCTTTTTGGAATTCAATCAAGAGCCGGTTGTTCCTGTGCCGGTCCCTATGGACATCATTTACTGAACATCGATTCTTCTACTTCCCAGAAATATCGTAAGTGGGTAATCAAGGGGTGTGCCGGAATCAAACCTGGCTGGTGCCGGGTTGGATTTCACTATACCATGGACGATAGTGAAGCGCAGTACATTGTTGAGGCAGTTGATTTTGTAGCTTCCCAGGGATATTTTTTTCTTCCTCAGTATGAGTTTCATCTACATTCAGGAGTATGGATTCATTTCCGCCAGCCAGAAATTAATTATGAGTTTTCCCTGCGGGATGCCTTAAAAACACATGATCAGGATTACAGCAATGCCCTTTCAGAAAAAATTCGCTGCCGTCTTTATAAGGATTATATTAAGGAAGCAAAAAGGATGGTAGAAAAGCTTAAGCAAGAGAAAGCACCCACATTAAAGAAATTGGAAGGCGAGTTGGGAGATCTGCAGTATTTTTCAGCTGTTAATGTGGTTAGTTAATCGCCTGAGATTCTATTCCTTTATTATTTTAATTTTAAATAAAATTTAATTAAAAATTCTCATTTTGGGGAATTTAGTTATAATTAAATTAATTGACCTAATATCACAATATTGAATAATATGGCCAAAGGGAAATTCAGGAAATAACTGTAACTACAATAAAATTGGATATAAAGTTCTAATCTATTTCTAACATTATTATAATAAAAGATGAATATTAAAAATATAAATTCACTTAAAAGTGGGTAAAAAATTGAATTTTGCGACGAACGGAGCTATAGTAATCAAGAATCAGCACTTTTAATAATAGCGGCAGATAACGAGCTTATTTATCAGATAAAGTTATACAAATATGTTTGTATCTATTCTATTTATTCACTAATTTTGAATGGTTTTTATAATCAGGAGTAAATAAATGAAATATCGTTTACAAAGAGAAATTGAAAAACTTAAAAAGTCAATATTAACTTTGGCTGCCTTGGTAGAGGAAAGGCTACATGTGGCTATTCGTTCCATTAACCAAAGGGAAAAAAATATTGCCATTGATGTCATTAATGGTGATCAGGAAATAGATGAGATGGAAGTTGAACTGGAGGAAGAATGCTTAAAACTATTAGCTCTGCATCAACCGGTTGCCATTGATCTTCGTTTTATCATTGCGGTCTTAAAAATTAATAATGACCTGGAAAGAATTGGGGATTTGGTAGTCAACATCTGTGAACGTTCTTCCTATATTGTGGAAAAGGAAGAAGTACCCATTCCTTTTGATTTTAATGCCATGTCTGAGAAAGTAAAAACCATGTTGAAAATAAGTCTTGATTCTCTGGTAAATATGGACAGCAGTCTGGCTTATAAAGTACGGGAAATGGATGATGAAATAGATGATATAAACCGGCACATGTTTAATTTGGTGGAAAGAGGAATCATAGAATCTCCCAAGCATATAAGTATATATTTGAATTATTTAAGCGTATCCCGTCATTTAGAGAGAATAGGTGATTTGGCTACCAATATTGCCGAGGATGTTATTTATATGGTGGAAGGGAAAATAGTCAGGCATGCTCCGGAGAAATTGAATAAATAAA